>CANQYH010000001.1 GCA_947628025.1 uncultured Lachnospiraceae bacterium
GGCGGGGGCGGCTCTTCCCGCAGCAGCTCCGGAGGCAGTTCTTCTCGCAGCAGTTCCGGAGGCAACGGTTCTGCCAGCAGCGCGGCCGGAACAGAGCAGACGGCTGCAGCAAATACGGCCCCGCTTCCGATTATTCCGACAGAGGAGATCCGTGAGGTTCTTCCGGAATATGTGGAGGTAGGAAGCTGGGAGCAGGCAGATGACGGAAGCTGGACTTTCAAGGACGAGAACGGCGAAACTTATACAAATCGTTGGGCGGCTGTGTATAATCCTTACGCTCAGACGGCTGCCGCGGATGCTTTTGACTGGTTCCGTTTTGATGAAACAGGACATTTAATCACAGGATGGTACGTGGATCCGACAGACGGCTGCACCTACTATATGAATCCGCTATCGGATGGAACGCAGGGACGCATGATGACCGGTTGGGTGGTTATCGACGGTAAGGAATATTATTTCAACCCCCAATCCGACGGTACCAGAGGCAGGATGTTCAGGAACGAGATGACTCCGGACGGACATTTTGTAGGACCGGACGGTGCGAAGATCAGCTGAAAATCATAGGACATGAGAAAAGCCGCAGGCGCGTAAAATCGCCTGCGGCTTTTTGGATCATCCATACGCCTGGCGGCCGTCAGCTGTTTGCCGGATGAATGAAAACGTTCTTTCGGGCGGGTGTTGGGTACAGCTTGCCTTTTTTCAAAAAATATGTTATCATACCCCTCGTACCAAGGTCGCGGGAAAGCCGGATCTTATCAGCAGGATCCGAAATTCCCCAAAGCAGGCCGGTGAGTTCGAGACCTTCCTCACCTAAAACAAAACTAAAGGAGAATGTACCATGAAAAATGCAAAAAGCGGGACCGTATATTTTATGGTCCAGGCTGCGGCGATCGCGGCCATCTATGTCGTAGTGACGGGAATGATCGCGCCCATTGCGTTTGGGCCGATCCAGTTCCGTATCTCGGAAGCGCTGTGCGTACTGCCTTATTTTACGCCGGCCGCGATCCCGGGCGTGACCATCGGGTGCTTTCTGTCCAATACGCTGTTTGGTTCGGCGGCACTGGATATCGTGTTCGGTACGCTGGCTACGCTGATCGGAGCGGCGGGTTCCTGGGCGCTGCGGAAGAATAAATGGATGGTGTGCGTGCCGCCGGTCGTGTCCAATACCGTAATCATACCGTGGGTGCAGCGTTACGCCTACGGCGCGGAAGACCTGATCCCGGTGATGATGGTGACGGTAGGGATCGCAGAGATATTGGCCATCGGCGTGCTGGGGAATCTTTTGCTGGCGGCGCTGGAGAAATATCGCGGGATCATTTTCGGGCGCGAGAGCGCGGCGGCGTATAAACAGTAAGATCAGCTGGCGCCGGTATGGTTTACATAAAAATTGCATATGCGCGGAAGCGACGTAAGACAAAACAGAATATAAGAAGACGTTATGACTTCAGGCGGTGGAAGATCATTCTGCCGCCTGTTTTTTATTGCAAAGCAGCGGCCGGAAAGAACTGTTTGCAGAGGGCGGCGGAAGCGCCGGATGAAACGGAAAGCAAATGAAAGACACGGCTGAAAATCATTGTCGGTGACAGGCTGTTTGTACTATAATAAATAATGAGGAAGAAAGCATTGACTTTGTGTCCGAAAAGCGGTAAAAGTAAGGAAGTTTAAGTCGAAAAGGTGGGGCATTATGTATCAGATCAATTTTAATAAACCGGAACATGTGCATTTTATCGGCATTGGCGGGATCAGCATGAGCGGGCTGGCGGAGATCCTCCTGGACGAGGGGTTTACGGTGTCCGGGTCGGACGCGCATCGTTCGGAACTGACGGAGCTTCTGGAAAAGAAAGGCGCGACGGTGTTTTACGGACAGCAGGCCTCCAATATCATCGACGGGATCCGGGTGGTCGTCTATACGGCGGCGGTTCATCCGGATAATCCGGAGCTGATGGAGGCGGAGAGGAAAGGCCTGCCGGTTCTGACCAGGGCGGAACTTTTGGGTCAGATGATGAAAAATTACCGTTACGCGATCGGGATTGCGGGAACTCACGGGAAGACGACGACCACTTCGATGGTGACGGAGATTTTGCTGGCGGCAGACGCGAACCCGACCGTGACCGTAGGGGGGATCCTGAATTCGATCGGGGGCAATTTCCGATTAGGCGGGTCGGAGATCTTCGTGACGGAAGCCTGCGAATATACGAATAGTTTTCTATCATTTTTTCCGAATATGGAGATTATCCTGAATGTGGAAGAGGACCATCTGGATTTCTTCAAGGATATCAAGGATATTCGGACGTCTTTCCGGAAATTTGCGGAGAAAGTGCCGGAGGACGGCCTGGTGATCATGGGCGCGGACACGGCCTGTTGGGAACGGATCGTGGAGGGATTAAAGTGCAAAGTCGTCACGTTCGGCAGGAATCCTGGGGCAGACTATCAGGCGGAAAACATTTCCTTTGACGAATATGTACGGGGCAGCTTTGAGGTGATCGCGGATGGCGAAAATCTGGGCCGGGTCACGCTGAACGTTCCGGGAGAGCATAATGTTTATAACGCTTTGGCGGCAATCGCTCTCTGCCGCGCGCTGGGCGTCGATATGGAGACGATCCGGAAAGGGCTGGAGCATTTTACGGGCACGAACCGGCGGTTTGAGAAAAAGGGCGAGGTCTGCGGTGTGACGGTCATCGATGATTACGCTCATCATCCCAACGAGATCGCGGCGACGCTGGCGGCGGCGCGGCGCTATCCCCACCGAAAGCTGTGGTGCGTGTTCCAGCCGCATACGTATACCAGGACAAAAGCGTTTCTGGACCAGTTCGCGGAAGCGCTGGCGGCGGCGGACGAGGTGGTGCTGGCGGACATTTACGCGGCCAGGGAAACAGATACGTTGGGCATCAATTCCGGAGACATCGCGGAGCGGATCGAGGCCCGGGGGACCAAAGCCCATTATCTGGGGAGTTTTGACGAGATCGAAAAATTTATTTTGGAAAATTGTGTTCACGGGGACCTGTTGATAACTATGGGCGCCGGAGATATCGTAAAAGTGGGAGAAAATCTGCTGGGAATATAATTTATCCACATTATCCACATAGTTTTCAACAAAATGTTGAGGAAAACTATGTGGATTTTTTGATTTACATAATTAAGTTATCCACTGATCTGCGGATGGTGATTTTATATGGAAAATCGCTGGTTTCGACAAAATTCGCAGGGTTATGTAGACCGATTGTCCACATTATCCACATTGTCCACATAGGGCAGGATGGGAAAAGCGCCCCTATTTTCTTTTTCGGAAAGATGTGGTATGATAAGACAAGAGAGAAAAAGCGGGGAGAGAAGCGATATGAGGAGCAGTTTTACGATACAGGCTACGCAGGTGGCGAACGAGTTTATCGATCATTATATGGCGGCGGCGAACGGCGAATATGTGAAAGTATACCTGTATTTGCTGCGGCACCAGGACCGTGCGGTGACCGAGATCGAGATCGCAGATGCTCTGAATGATACGGAGTCGGATATCCGCAGGGCGATCGCCTATTGGGAGAAGATGGGCGTGCTTCTGAGCAGGCGGAAAGAGGATGCGGACCGGGCAGGTGCGAAGAGACTCTCCTCGGAAGACGAGATTGGAAGCGCTTTAGGGACAGCCGTGGCTGGCACAGCGCAGACAAATGCGGAGAGCAGGGATCCCGGCGCGGCCGGACGACCGGAAAAAGGGACAGATTCCGGGGTATCTGCGGAGACGGGGACGCGTGCGGCAAAGAAGTCCGCGGAAACAGGAAAGACGGGCGGTTCAGAGACGGCCGGCGCTTCGGAGAGCGGGTCCGCCGCTTCCGCCGTGGCTGCCTCCAGGATCCCCGCGGAACGGCCGTATTATACCCCGGAGCAGGTGAAGAAATTGTCCGAAGAAGAGGAAGAATTTACCCAGCTTCTCTACATAGCCCAGAAATATCTGAATAAAGTGTTCACGCCGCGGGAGTGCGAGGTATTCGCCTATCTGTACGATGGACTACGCATACCCGGAGAACTCCTGGAATATCTGGTGGAATACTGCGTCCAGGGCGGGCATACCAGCATCCGTTACCTGGAGACGGTAGGTATCAACTGGCACGAGAGGGGTATCCATACGGTGGAGATGGCCAAGCAGTATACGGCCTCCTGCTCGTCAGAGGGTTTTGCGGTCATGCGGGCGTTCGGGTTGAGCGACCGGCGGCCGGGCGATTCGGAGATGGAGATGATCCGCCGTTGGTTCCGGGAATGGGGCTTTACGAAAGAACTGGTGCTGGAAGCCTGCGGCAGGACGCTGAAAGCCACGAACAAGCCCAGTTTCGCCTATGCGGATAAGATCCTGATGGAGTGGAAGAAAGCGAAGGTCCGCACGATGGAGGATCTGCGGAAGCTGGATGAGCAGCGCGCTGCGGCAGGCGGCGGCGCCGGGCAGCAGGGAGCCCCAAATATTTCCGGTGGCCGGCAGCAGGACGGCCGGGAGCAGAAATCCGCGGGCGCGCGGACAGCGGTCCAGAGCGGTAAAAGCGGCGGAAAAAACCGGTTCCACAATTATGAACAGAGGGACACGAATTACGACGCTCTGGCATTAAAGCAGTTAAAAGAACGTCTGGGCGGACAGCAGACCGCCGATGGCGCGCAGTAGAGGGGAGGTCATATGTCGTTAAGCAATTCGCAGTATCAGGCCATCATGAGGATATACAATGAACGGCAGTACCAGGACAAGCACGATCTGGATCTGCGGAGGCAGGAGATCTACGGGACGCTGCCGGAGGTGAAGCGGCTGGAAGACGAGCTGGCTTCCTGGGCAGTGGAGTGTGCGAAGCGTATTCTGGACGGAGACGCGACAGCCAGGGAGGCCATGCGCGCCCGCAGGGAGGAGCTGAGCCGCCGGAAGAAGGAACTGCTGACGGCCCACGGCTATGCGGAGGACGATCTGGAGATGCGCTACCATTGTCCGGAATGTCAGGATACGGGATATGTGGATGGACAAAAGTGCCGCTGCTTTGTGAAAGAGCAGGTGAAGCTCCTTTATGCTCAGTCCAATATCGAGGACATATTGAACCGGGAAAATTTTTCCACGTTTTCGTTTGACGTCTATGACGATCGGGAGCTGATCCCGGAGCTGGGGATGACCGTGGCCGATTATATGAAGCGGGTCTACGGATGGTGCCGGGATTATGTGGAAAATTTTTCGAAACAGGCGGGGAGTCTGCTTTTTACCGGCGGCGTCGGCGTGGGCAAGACATTTTTGACGAACTGTATCGCCAGGGAGCTGATCGACCGCTGTCAGTCGGTGATCTATCTGTCGGCCAATGACCTGGTGGATATATTTTCCAGGAACAAATTTCACTATGAGACAGAAGAAGAGATGCGGGACATGTACCAGTATCTGCTGGACTGCGACCTGCTGATCATCGACGATCTGGGGACGGAGCTGAACAACAGCTTTGTGTCTTCGCAGCTTTTCTATTGCATCAATGAACGGCTGGTGCGCAGGAAAGGCACGATCATTTCCACGAACCTTTCCATCGGTATGATCCGGGACACGTATTCGGAACGCGTCTCGTCGCGCCTCGTCAGCAGTTACGAGATCATACCCCTGTATGGGGATGATATCCGCACAAAAGGCAGAAGATAATCTTGACGAAAGTGCCGCAGAATGGTATAAAGAATACGTCATAGACTGCTGCACACACCATATGGAGGAAAAGATGATATACGAAGAAAAGACCATTGAGACGATTCCGGTGGGTCCGTTGGGACTGGTTCCGCTTCGCAGTATCAGGAATCTGGGAGAAAAGGTGAACGATTATCTGGTCACCTGGAGACATGAGAGAGAAAGTGAGCACAAGTCGACGATCGCGTTTGCGGGCTACCAGAGAGATTCTTACATCATCGAAAGCCGCACGCCCCGGTTTGGCACCGGCGAAGCAAAAGGGACGATCGAAGAATCTGTCCGCGGCGACGATCTGTATATCATGGTGGATGTCTGCAATTACAGTCTGACCTATTCGCTGTGCGGACAGATCAACCATATGTCCCCTGACGATCATTTCCAGGATCTGAAGAGAGTGATCGCGGCGGCGGCAGGCAAGGCCCGCAGGATCAATGTGATCATGCCGTTTTTGTATGAGGGACGCCAGCACAAGCGTTCCGGCAGAGAGTCGTTGGACTGCGCGCTGGCTTTGCAGGAGCTGGCAAATATGGGCGTAGAGAATATCATTACGTTTGACGCCCATGATCCGCGTGTGCAGAATGCGATCCCGGAGATCGGTTTTGAGACGGTGACGCCGATCTATCAATTCATCAAATATCTGCTGAAAGAGGAAAAAGAGCTGCAGATCGACAGCGATCATATGATGGTGATCAGTCCGGACGAGGGCGGCATGACCCGCGCCGTGTATTTTGCCAATGTCCTGGGACTGGATATGGGCATGTTCTATAAGCGCCGCGACTATACCCGAATCGTAAACGGCCGCAACCCGATCGTGGCCCATGAGTTTTTGGGCTCCGACGTGGAGGGCAAGGATGTGCTGATCATCGACGATATGATCTCTTCGGGCGAAAGTATCCTGGACGTGGCGAAAGAGTTGAAGCGCAGAAAAGCCCGGAAAGTATTCGCCTGCGCGACCTTTGGCCTGTTTACCAACGGACTGGGGCAGTTCGACAAATATTATGAGGACGGATTGCTTGACCGGATGCTGACGACGAACCTGGTCTACCAGACGCCGGAGCTTCTGTCCAAGCCTTATTATATCAATGTGGACATGAGCAAATATATTGCGCTGATCATTGACAATCTGAATCATGACGCGTCCCTGAGCGAGCTGCTGAACCCGACCAAGAGGATCAATCGCCTGCTGACTACGTACCGCAGTCAGTATGAGACGGCGAAAAGCTGACGGCCGGCTGCGTTTGGCCGGGCGATCATGGTTGTGACGCCGGGCGATTTATGCGTTTGCTGACCGGGACAGCGTAAAGATAAATTCTGTCCCGACTCCCTCGGTGCTGACTACGTCGATGGTCTCGCCGTGATTCTGAATAATCTCTTTTACGATCGACAGACCCAGACCTGTCCCCTTTTTATCTTTTCCGCGGGACAGGTCTGTTTTGTAAAACCGTTCCCATATCTTCTTTAAACTGTCGCGGGGGATGCCGATGCCGGTATCTTTCACGGAGACAAAAACTTTTTCATAACGGATCGAGGTCTGGATGTAGATCGTGGAATCCGGATGGCTGAATTTGATGGCGTTGTCGATCAGATTGTAGAGTACCTGCTGGATCTCGCCCAGATCCGCGTAGACCATGGTGGAGGTTTCAGAAAAAGTCAGATCCAGGATGATATTTTTGGCGTTGCAGGTGCCTTCGAAACTGGCGGCGGTGTCTTTGATGACCCGGTTGATATCGAAGTCGCTGCGGGAGAGCTGGCCTTTCTGGTCCAGGGAATTCAAAGTCAGGAGCCCCTGGGTCAGTTTGTTTAGGCGCTCGGTCTCCGAGATCACCAGATGCAGATATTTGTTCTGAAGTTCCGGCGGGATCGTGCCGTCCAGAATGGCCTCCAGGTAACCTTTGATCGAGGTCAGGGGCGAGCGGAAGTCATGGGAAACGTTGGCGATAAATTTTTTCTGATATTCGTCCCCTTTATCCAGCTTATCGGACATATAATTCAGCGTGAGCGCCAGGTATCCGATCTCGTCCTGGGTCCGCAGATTCAGCCTGTGTTTCAGATGTCCCTCCGCGTACTGGTTCGCGGCCGCGGTGATTTTTTTCAGCGGAAAATAGACCGTCACCGTGAATACCAGCAGGATGATCAGGGACAGGCTGAATATGATGCAGAACGTGATATAAAGGATATTTAAGACCTGGTCGCGGATACGGACGATCTCGCTGATGGGCAGGTGGATCAGTACGTATCCGTGGGTCATGTAATTGCCTGTGATCGGCGCGCAGACGCTTAAAACTTTCCCGCCAAAGCTGTGGTTGTAATCGCCTACGTAGTAGTTCTGGTTGCCGGTAAACGTGGGATCGAAATCGTCGATCTGCATGGAGACCCGAACTCCCTGCGCGCTGTCCTCGACGACGGTTCCCTGATTATCCACGATCCAGATCTCCGTATGGAGGTAAGCCGAAACCGCTTCGACCAGGGACTGGGTATCGCTCTGGGCGGGCGCGACGCCCCGGTAGATGCTGCTGTAGCGGGACGCCAGCAGATTGGCCTCGTCATAAAGCGCCTCCGCCCGGGTGGACAGAAGCAAATGATAGGTCCAGGCGGAGGATACCGTGGCAATGAGGGCGAAGCTCAAAATGCCGAACACCAGGTATCCAAAGATGAATTTGTAGTAAAGGGAGTGCCATCTGTTCAACGCTTCACCTCAAATTTATAGCCGATCCCCCATACGGTGGAGAGGGCCCAGTATTCGTTGTCCTTGATCTTCTCGCGGAGGCGTTTGATATGTACGTCCACGGTGCGGGTGTCGCCGATGTATTCGTAGCCCCAGATGTGGTCCAGCAGCTGTTCCCTGGTGAAGACCTGGTTGGGAGAGGACGCCAGGAAATAGAGCAGTTCCAGTTCTTTCGGGGGCATGTCCACGGAACGGCCCTTGTAGGTAACCGAGTAGTTGGTCAGATTGACGATCAGGTTCGGATATTCCACGTAATTGCCCTGCTGATCCGCGCTCGGAGCCGGGGCCGTCACGGTGGGAGGAGCCTGGTAACGGCGCAGCACGGCCTTTACCCGGGCGACCAGTTCTTTGGAATCGAACGGTTTGATCATATAATCGTCGGCGCCCAGCTCCAGTCCCAGCACTTTGTCGAAGATCTCTCCTTTGGCGGAGAGCATGATGATGGGCACCTGGGAGGAAGCGCGCAGTTCCCGGCAGACCTGGTAACCGTCGATGCCGGGAAGCATCAGATCCAGCAGTATGATATGCGGACGGAAGATCGGGAATATCTTCAGCGCTTCCTCGCCGTCCAGCACGATCCGGGTCTCGTAGCACTCCTTGGTCAGATAGAGAGATATGAGTTCCGCGATGTTGGCGTCGTCGTCAACGATCAGCACTCTTTGTTTTTCAGCCATGGATCAATCTCCTTTTTGCTATTTAAAAGTTACAATGGTCACGCCGGTATCGCCCTCTCCGAATTCTCCCAGGCGGAATTCCTGGACGTAATTCAGGCGCTTCAGGCGTTTGTGGACCGCGTTCCGCAGTGCGCCGGTCCCGCGGCCGTGGACGACCCGGACCTGCGGCAGATGGGCCAGATAGGCGTCGTCCAGATATTTGTCCAGGAGTGGGATCGCCTCGTCGGTGGTCTTGCCGATCAGGTTGATCTCCGGCGAGACGGTCAGAGACTTGGACATCTTGATGCTGCCGGAACCGGTATTATGGCCGCCCGATGTATTGTTTTTCCCGCCCGTCCGGATGCCGGAGGTTCCGCCCGCACCGTCAGGGCCGGTGATCGTAGTTTCGTCGATCAGTTCCAGGTCCTTGATATTGACCAGGGAGCGGAGGATGCCCATCTGCACGTACAGCTCGCCCTTGGCGTTGGGCAGGGAGCTGACGGTCCCGTTTAGGTTCAGGGACAATACCTTGACCGCGTCGCCGACGCGGATAGTCTTCGGGGAAATGGTCTTTTTGGGTCCTTTGGTTTTGACGGCCAGTTTATCGTCGGCCTGATTGAGCTGATCCCGCAGTTTGGCGCGCTCGGCCTCCAATTCCTTGCCCACGCCCGAAGACGCGGCCAGGCGGTTGATGTTTTTGATCGTCTGGTCGGCGGTTTCTTTTGCTTCTCTCAGGATGCGCTGGGCCTCTTCCTGCGCCTGGCGGATCACTTTGTCCTTTTTTTCGTCCAGGCGCTCTTCTTTTTGGGAAAGGCGTTCCCGCAGTCTGGCGGCCTCTTCCTTGTAAGCAATGGCTTCCTCGCGCTCTTTTTCGATCTGGACGCGGCTTTCCTCCAGATGGGCCAGCAGATCCTCGAATGTCTCGTCGTTGGTCTCCAGGTGGGTTTTGGCGTCTTCGATAATGAAATCCGGCAGTCCCAGTTTGCGGGAGATCGCGAATGCGTTGCTCTTGCCGGGGATCCCGATCAGCAGGCGGTAGGTAGGCTGGAGATTTTCCACGCTGAACTCGCAGCAGGCATTCTCTACGCCGGGCGTGGTCAATGCGTAAACCTTCAGTTCGCTGTAATGGGTTGTGGCCATGGTCCGGCATTTCATATTGTGCAGAAACGTCAGGATCGAAATGGCCAGCGCCGCGCCCTCGGTCGGGTCGGTGCCTGCACCCAGCTCGTCGAAAAGACAGAGCGAATAAGTGTCCGCTTTTTCCAGGATGGACACGATATTGGTCATGTGAGCGGAGAACGTGCTCAGGCTTTGCTCAATGCTCTGTTCGTCGCCGATGTCCGCGAAAACTTCGTCAAACACGGCCAGCTCGGAACCATCGAACGCCGGGATGTGAAGCCCGGCCTGCCCCATGAGCGTGAACAGGCCCACGGTCTTCAGAGAGACTGTCTTGCCGCCGGTATTGGGACCTGTGACGACCAGCAGGTCAAACTCGCGGCCCAGGTGGATATTGATCGGCACTACCTTAGAGGGATCCAGAAGCGGGTGGCGGCCCTCCTTGATGTTCAGGTAGCGGTCGGTATTAAAGCGCGGTTCGCTGCCGTTGTAATGGCGGGACAGCGCGGCCTTGGCAAAAATGAAGTCCAGCCGCGCCAGGATCTCCTGATTTTGCCGGATCTCCTCGATGTGGGGGACGGTCAGATTGCTCAGCTCCGCCAGAACCGCTTCGATCTCTTTCTTTTCCTGCAGCTCCAGCTCGCGCATCTGATTGTTCAGCTGCACGACGGCCAGAGGTTCGATGAACAATGTGGAACCGGTGGCGGACTGATCGTGGATCATGCCCTGCACCTGGGATTTGTGTTCGGACTTTACCGGCAGGCAGTAACGCCCGTCCCGCATGGTAACGACGGCGTCCTGCAGGTAGCTGCGGTTGGAATTCAGAAGAGAATTCAGTTGATTGCGGATCTTTTCGGCGATAGAGCGCATGGAGCGGCGGACCTTGCGGAGTCCGGGGCTGGCGTCGTCGCTGATCTCTTCTTCCGAAAGGATACAGCGCTGGATCTCATTGTTCAGCAGCGTCAGAGGTTCCAGCGACCGGAACAGATCCTCCAGCGAATCCGGTTCGAACTGGTCGGAATCCTCGTGGCGCCCGTATTCCCTGGCGCGCGCGGCAATAGTCAGCAGGGCGCTGATGGAAAGCAGCTCCGCGATCGAAAGGGTGCTGCCGATCTCCAGCCGTTTCAGGGAAGCGCCCGTATCTTTCAGGCCCGTGAAAGTGAGCCTGCCTTTGAGGCGCACGCGGTCCAGAGCGTCGGAAGTCTCTGTCTGCGCCCGCTGGATCTCGTCGATGTCGGTAAACGGTTCCAGGGCCTGGCACTGCGCGCGTCCCAGCGGGGAAGTCGCGTATTCGCAGAGACGGTCGATGATCTTGTCATATTCCAAAGTTTTTAATGCTTTTGCGTTCATATATCGAATATCCTCCATAGGGGGCAATAACTGTTTTGTCTGAATTAAAATGCGGTGCGTCCGGCGCGGTCCGATACAGACAGTATACCATAAATCCCGCGCTTCCGCTCTATATTTTTATTAATTTTTGTGTAAGATATGAAAATCTGCGCGGATTTCAGAGAAAATAACCGGCATTATTTGGCGCGGGCAGAGAAAATCGGATAAAACAGCCGCGAAATGACCGTGAAAAGTACGGTTTTGCTTGCATAATCGGGTATCTGAATTTATAATAAGGATAGGTCTCTGAAAGGGGGATAAGTATGTCGGATAAAGCAGGTTCCGCGCAGGAGCCGGAGAAGAAACGGGCTTTTATTCGAGAGAAAGTTGCGAAGCCGCCGAGGACGAGAAAGCAGATGTTGGGGAGAATGTTTGCCTGTGTGATCCTTGCGATCATAGGCGGCGTCGCTGCGGGGACGAGTTTTGCGGTGGTCAGTCCGCTGGCGAAGCGATATCTGGAGCCGACGACAGTGGAACCGACGATACCGGTGATGATACCGACCGATGCGGAGACGACGCCGGAGGCGACGACTACGGCGGCTCCGGAACCGACGACAGAAGCGACAACAGAGGAGGAGACAGAAAAGGCGACGGAGGCAGAGACGGAGCCGATCGAAGATATTCTGCAGTCGGCGTTGGAACAGTACACATATTCAATCGATGATCTGAATTCTTTGGGCTCCGCGCTGCGGGGTGTGGTTTTGGCGGCCGATAACAGTATCGTGACCGTCCATTCGGTGCGTGAAGAAAGAGATTGGTTCGACAATCCGCTGGAGACGACGGGTTTGTATGCGGGTGCCATCATTGCCAATACAGAGGCGGAGATTTTGATCCTGACGCCGGCGACGGCAGTAGAAGACGCGGATTCTCTGCGGGTCACATTCAGCGACAATACAGAGGCGGAGTGCGAGGTCCGGCAGACGGATGGAATCACGGGCATGGCCGTAATCAGTGTGGATTATGAGAACCTGGAGGAGGGGACCGGCGAGTGGGTCCGGGCGCTTCGTCTGGGCAATTCCTACGTGACCCGGCAGGGCGAGATCGTGATCGCCATAGGCGCGCCGTCGGGGGCGGCTCATTCCATTTCCTACGGGGTCGTCTCGTATATACTTCGCAATGTGCAGGTGGCGGACGGCGTCACCAGGCTTTTATATACAGACGCGGCCGGAAACGCGGCGGCCGGGACGTTCCTGATCAATACCGCGGGAGAGATGGTCGGCTGGCTGACCGATGATTATGACGCAGGCGGTATGCGCGTGGCGATGGCGATCTCTGATTATAAGGCGATCCTGGAGAAGCTCTCCAATGGGATCGCGCCGCCGTATCTGGGCGTCCAGGGCCAGGAAGTTAATGTTTCCATGCAGGAGAGCGGTATGCCCAGGGGCGTTTATGTGACGGAATGCCGCAGGAACAGCCCTGCCTACAATGCGGGGATCCAGAGCGGGGATATCATTACGAAAGTCGGCGAGAAGAATGTGGAGACGATATCGGACTATCAGGTGGGAGTAGGCCTGCTTAGGGAGGGAGATCAGATAACAGTTGTGGTTCAGCGCCGGGGAGCGGATGAATATATTGAATTGGAGTATCAGGTGATCGTGGGAGCCAGGTAGTATGCCTGGCTTTTGCAAAAAGGAGACGCAGCAGACATTTCAGACAGCGGAGGACAGAGATGAAGTATATCGATACGTTAAAAGAGGGCATGAGGATATCGGAAGTTTATCTGTGCAAAAGCAAACAGATCGCGCAGACAAAGGCCGGAAAGGATTACGGCAATCTGGTGCTTCAGGATAAAACCGGTTCCATCGATTCCAAGATCTGGGATCTGACTTCGCCAGGTATATGCAGCTTTGAAGCGATGGATTATGTGCGGGTGGACGCGGACGTCACGCTGTTCCAGGGAAGTTTTCAATTAAATGTCCGCCGTATCCGCAAAGCAGACGAGGGGGAATATGTACCGGCGGATTATCTGCCGGTCAGCAGCAAGGACATTGATAAAATGTATGAGCAGCTGCAGTCTTTTGTTCATTCGATCAAAAATCCCTATCTGAACCGTCTGGCGGAATCGTTTTTCATGGAAGATGAAGAATTTGCCAAGGCGTTCAAATTTCACAGCGCGGCCAAAAGCGTCCATCACGGGTTTGTGGGCGGACTGCTGGAACACACGCTGAGCGTTGTAGGCATCTGCAATTATGCGGCGAAGAATTATCCGGAGCTGAACCGGGATCTGCTTTTGTGCGCGGCTATGTTCCATGATGTGGGAAAGCTGCGGGAACTGTCGGTCTTGCCGGAGAATGATTATACGGACGACGGCCAGCTCCTGGGGCATATCGTGATGGGCGCGGAGATGGTGGGCGAGCGGATCCGCACGATCCCCGGATTCCCGCCGCGGCTGGAGACGGAACTGAAGCATTGCATCCTGGCCCATCACGGTGAACTGGAATTCGGTTCGCCGAAGAAACCGGCGCTTCTGGAGGCGCTGGCTCTGAGCTTCGCCGATAATATGGATGCGAAGATGGAGACGATGATCGAGGCCCTGCGCGGCGGCGGCGACAATAAGGGCTGGCTGGGATATAACCGTTTTTTGGAGACGAATCTGCGGAAAACGACTCCGCAGGAGTGTGAATGTTTCCGGGGACCGGGTATTTTTGACCGGTGAGATGAAGATGCCCTGAAAATGACATGCGAAAAGGCTGTCATGCCGTAGGTTTGACCTTGCGTCGTGGCAGCCTTTTGCGTTGTATATGAGAGATAAAGGTATGTTGGCGTCTATGTAAAAAGCAGCGTGCTTGAATTTTTTGTCGGGGCCGGCGCTGGTATGCGCCATCCATGCCGGCCTCATTATCAGAAATATCTTCTGCCGAATCAGTCTGCCGCTCCCTTCTTTGTGTTCCGTGCAGCAGATCGACTGTATGAAGTATCTCCCGGAAACACTTATATCATAGCAGAAAAATGTGAATAGAGTTTGTTTATTCTATAAAAGAAGCATAAAAATGATTAAGTTTCATCGAAAGAATCTTACGAATTGTTAAAAAAATAGCAAAGACAGCCGAAAGAAAGAGGAATGGTCATGGATATAGGAAAAAAGAACGACATCATTACGGTAAAGATCGAAGACCTGTCGGAGGACGGTTCGGGTATCGGCAGATTGGACGGGTATATCTGGTTCATCAAGGACGCGGTGATCGGCGATACGGTGGAGGCGAAGATCATGAAGACGAAGAAGTCTTATGGTTTCGCCAGGCTTTTGCAGGTGCTGGAGCCGTCGGATAAACGAACGGAACCGTTGTGCCCGGTGGCCCGCCAGTGCGGCGGCTGCCAGCTCCAGGCCATGACCTATGAGGAAGGACTGCGCTTCAAGGAGAATAAAGTGTTCAATCATCTGAAACGGATCGGCGGGTTCGAAAATCTGCGCTTTGTGGATGAGGAGGGAAGCGGTGAAGCGGCTCCAGGCAGCAGGACCATTCCATTCTACAGGATCATGGGGATGGAGGATCCCTGGCGTTACCGCAATAAAGCCCAGGTCCCGTTCGGCCTGAATCGCGGCGGAGAGATCGTGACCGGTTTTTACGCTGGCCGCACCCACGCGATCATTGAACAGGAGGATTGTCTGCTGGGAGCGGAGGAGAACCGCCGGATCCTGGCGATCATTAAAAATTATATGCGTGAAAATCATATTTCGCCCTATGATGAAGACACGCATCGGGGATTGGTCCGCCATGCGCTGATCCGCAAGGGGTTCCGCACCGGCCAGCTGATGGTGTGCCTGATCATCAACGGCAGGAAGCTCCCGGCTGCGGATAAGCTGGTGCCGGCGCTGCGCGAATTGGACGGTATGACCAGCATTTCCTATTGTATCAATACGGAGCAGACTAATGTGATCCTGGGACGCGAGATCGTGGATTTATATGGACCGGGCTATATTACCGATTATATCGGCAATGTGAAGTACCGGATCTCGCCCCAATCGTTCTACCAGGTGAATCCGCGGCAGACGGAGAAGCTTTACGGCACGGCCCTCGAATACGCGGAACTGACCGGTACGGAGACAGTCTGGGACCTTTACTGCGGCATCGGGACAATTTCCCTGTTTCTGGCCCAGAAAGCCGCGCGGGTCTGCGGTGTGGAGGTGGTGCCCCAGGCGGTCGCCGACGCCCGCGCGAACGCCCGCTTAAACGGTTTTGACAATGTGACGTTTTTCGAAGGAAAGGCCGAGGAAGTGCTGCCGCGCGAGTTTGAGGAAAATCACATTCACGCAGACGTGATCGTGGTGGACCCGCCCCGCAAAGGCTGCGACGCCGCCTGCCTGGACACGATTGTGAAAATGGCACCGCGGCGGGTGGTGTACGTGAGCTGCGACTCCGCCACGCTGGCGCGGGACCTGCGCTATCTGTGCGACCGGGGGTATGCGCTTGAGAAGGTAAGGTGTTGCGACATGTTTGGCTGGACCGGCCATGTGGAAACCGCCGTTTGCCTAACAAAACCCGATGCTGAGCAGGATATGGAAGTGATATAAGCGTGCGTTTATAGTATAGGAGAGGTTCTATGACTCAAATGAAATTTGTAAACAAAGAACCAATCAATAAAGGCTGGTCGTGCGATCGAAAATATTGCGCGGTAACCGCTGACGTTACAAAGTACCTTTTGCGGATAACGCCCAGAGAGAAAAATGCAGTCCGCGCAGACAAGTTTCGTATTATTAAAAATAGAGCCTGAGAACCTGTCCAAAAGAGGGTACAGCACTGGCGCACAACGTATGTAAGTTTTTCGGAATTACAAAAGTTTTACAAAATATTATTGTTTTAATCCCCTATTATTTTAACATAAATAATGAAATCTTTGTATTTAGTGTATTATACAAATATTTTGCCAATTAAAGATATGAATATAAAATTTTATTGTATCATTGTGCGTTTTCGTGTATAATGATTACATGGTATAGTATACGTATATTTCATAAGTATTTTTTTATTTCAAGAAGAGTTGGACAGGGGTAATCATGAAAGAACTAGGGAAGCATTTGGCAGAGCTGAGAAAGAAAAACCATTATAAACAAAAAGATCTGGCAAAGGAATTAAATGTATCACAACAGGTTATTAGTAACATAGAACGAGGTTTTCATAGATATTCTAAAGAAAATGGCAGATCTATATGGCATTTCACTGGATTATCTTGTTGATCGAAATTTTTCTGCCCAGGGAGAAACCGATGTCGAGCAAAAAATAATTAATTATATTAAGAAAATGGATGATAAAGGAAAGGAACTGAGCTTGGGACTGGTGAGCCAAGTAGTTCAGCATCAAGGTAATGACAATGGCAGCAAATAGTTATTTCAATGAAAATACACTGGAAGAATTAATGGAAGAAATTCAATATGTCTATCGATCGGATGACAGACCATGGGTTATAGGGTACAGTGGCGGGAAAGATTCCACTACCGTAGTTGAACTTGTCTATAAGATGCTGCAGTCATTACCGGATTGGTTGCGGCATAAGAATGTCTACATTGTTTCTTCGGATACACGGATTGAAAATCCGTTAATAAAGATATATCTCAATAGAATGAATGATTTGATCGGGAAAGCAGCGGAACGAGATGGACTTCCCATTAAAACAACGATGGTCATGCCGCCAGCGGATAATTCATTTTGGGCGAATGTGATCGGAAGAGGCTTTCCAACGCCAAGAGTGAACGGAACTTTCAGATGGTGCACAGACAGACTGAAAATCAATCCGAGCGCTGATTATATCCGCGAGGTTATAAAGAATGAGGGACAAGAAGTTGTCGTTTTATTAGGAGTAAGGAAAGCGGAAAGCGAAGCCCGAAGACGGAGAATTGAGGGAAGAGAGCTTGCTAATCGACTCATGAACCGCCATGAAACGATACAGGACGCATATGTTTACAATCCTATTGTTGAACTCACAACGGACGATGTCTGGGATGTTCTGTTGAATCTTGACGGCGGAAAAACCCCTTGGGGATCCAACAATAACGAACTGGTTGCGCTTTATTCGGATGCGGATAGCGGCGAATGTCCTTTTGCCGGCGTGCATGCAGGCGGCCAGACGCAATCCTGTGGAAATTCACGCTTTGGATGTTGGGTTTGTACGGTTGTAAAGGAAGATAAATCTTTAAATGGGTTTATTAAGAGCGGACACAGAGAGCTTATCCCTCTTGCGGAATTCAGAACCTGGCTGATGAGTATTCGTGATATAGACGAATATCGTGAGAAGAAGCGACGGAATGGAACTGTATACAGAACTAAAACAGGAGAGATGGGCTATGGCCCGTTTACCTGGGAGGCCCGGCAGTTAATACTTACAATGCTGATAGAGACACAAAGGAAGATGGGCTATGAATTGATCTCGGTTGAGGAGCTTAAGGCGATAGACGAAATATGGGACGCAGAGCTGGATCTGTCCAGGCGGACTCTTGTTGAATTATATGAAAAGCTGACAGGTGAGAAACTGCCATGGTATCAATATAAAGAGCCTCTGATCGATGCCGAGACGGTAATGGAATTGGAAGAACTGGCCGAAGCGAATGAGGTTCCGTTTGATCTGGTGCGAAATGTCATTTTATCCGTATACCAGAATAAGAACTATTCAAACCAGAGGATAATGAAAGAGGCAGTAGAGAAGCTGCTGAATCAGCAGTGGCTTCATGACGACATTTTAAAGGAGATTGAAGATGAAAATAAATAGAATATCGCTATATAACTTCAGCTCCTTTGAAGGATTAAATGAATTTGATTTTTCAGTTGAAGAAGATGGAAAAAATATCATACTTATTGGCGGGAAGAACGGAGCCGGCAAGACATCCTTATTTTCTGCTATCAAAATAGCGCTGTACGGACCGCTGGCATTTGGATATGTGGGTATTAATCCGCACTATATTGCTAAAATCAAAGATTGCATCAATTCGAGAGCGTTTCAGACTAAAAAGGTAGAGGCAAGTGTTCAGATAGACATCTCTATCCTGGTCGAAAGAGAGATAAAGCAATATGAGATAACAAGAGAATGGGACTACAGTGGTCAGAAACTCATAGAGAACTACTATGTAACAACAGAAGGCAGAACACTCTCGGAACAGGAACTGTCCTATTTCCAGAATTATCTTCAAAGCTTAGTGCCGCCGGATCTGTTTGAGTTTTTCTTTTTTGATGGGGAAGAGGTGGGAAGTTTATTTTCCACAAGATCATATAACACATATGTGCGAAATGCGGTATATGTCCTTTGCGGCTTAGATGTCTATGAGATTATTCGAAAATACACACGCAGCTATGCTGGAAAAGCGTCTACGGAGGACGAAGCAAAGATACTCAGAGAGTATGAAAAGATAAAAAACTCTGTCGAAGCCGCTGAAAAAGCAAAAGAGAACTCTGTAATTGAGATCGAAAATCTTCAGCGTGAACTCGATCAGACAGAAACGGATTTGATCGAACTGGAAACAGCTTTCAAAAATGCAGGAGGTCTGACGGAAAGAACAAGAAAAAAGCTGGCCCAGGAATTTGAAGCGGCTGAGAGAGTAAAAGCTGAAAACTCAGCTAAAATAAAGATTTTTGTTGAAGACCTTATGCCTTTTTATATAGTAAGAGGGTTTAATGAGAGAGTTGCAAAACAGTTAGAAATCGAGGAGAAGGGTGAAATTTACAGCTATGTTCAAAAACAGTTGAATGCCAGAGACATCCAGAACGCTTTTACGGGAGTAATCCCTGAGGGTTTCGCTGATGCATTGATCAAGCTGCTATTGGAAAAGCTTAAGCCTGAAGGACTTAGCGAGGATGCAGTGCCTCTTTATGATCTTTCAAAAGAGGAGACGAATCGTGTAAATGCCATGATTTCCTCCATATCTGGTTTTGATGCTCCTGGGATGGTGGATATAGTCAGACAGAAACAAAAGGCCGCTGACCAGACTACGGAAATTAACCGAACCCTGAAAAATGCGATTACAGATGAAGACGCAACACAATATATTGGAAAAGAAAACGAACTTCTGCTAAAGAAAGATAAGTTGAAGCAGAAATTATATGAAAAGAGTGCGGAGTTAGAGCAGCTTAAAACACGTCTTTCTGAACGGGAAGTAGTGCGTGAGCGCACATGGCAGCAGGTAAAGGATGTTGCCCAGAATAAGCATGTATATGAGCTGAGTGCCGGCTTGTCGGCAATGATGGATATCCTGCTGGATAATAAGACCGTAGAAATTAGGAGGAAACTTGAGCAGCTGATCGTCGGTAATTTGAGGAAAATATATCGAAAGAACAATTTGATTACTCATATTGAAATAGATGAGGACTTTCAGTTTAATCTATACCAGGATGCTTCCTACAGTGCTGGAGAACTAGCATATCTTTTGGAGAATCTTGGAAAGACAGAGTTTGCAGTGCTGATAGGAAAGCATGGAATGGAGACGCTTTCTGAAATATATAATGCGGATTCTGTTAATATACTCCAAAGGAGCCTGTTATTTCATCCATCAGATCAGTTTGAGCTTTATAAAAATATTGATCTTAACAGACTTTCGAAAGGCGAAAGACAGATATTTATTTTGGCATTGTATTGGGCGATCATTGAACTTTCCGGACGGGATATACCATTTGTTATTGACACGCCGTATGCGAGGATAGATGCTAATCATAGAAAAGAGATATCTGAAAAGTTTTTCCCCAATATCAGTAAACAGGTTGTTATTCTGTCTACGGATGAAGAAATAAATGAAGAGTTTTATGGAATCATCAAACCATATATAGCCAGAGAGTATTTGCTGATCAATGAGGAAGACCAAAACAGAACAACCATAATGAACCATTATTTTTTTGAGGTGGAGGAATGATTTTTAGATTAAAAACGTCCAGAAAAACACAAGAGATATTTAAAGAACTGGAAAACAGGACAAATTACAAGCCGTATACGCTTGTAAAACATGCTATTGCCTGGTCTCTGAATGAAAACACCTCTGTAGAGAATTATGAGTCTGATTCCGACGGGTTGGATTTAAACAGACAGACTATAACCGGAGATAATGAGGCATACTTTAAGGTGCTCATCGAGCAGGTTGAGGGGCGCCATCTGCCTGAGGACGAGTTTTTTCCAAAGTATGTAAAGGCGCATATTGATCGTGGGAGTGAGCTGCTGCTGGATATGTTTAATCATGCCGGCAGTGTGGATAAATATATCCTTCAGGTTCTTGGTGTAGGAGATACAGTATGATCTATTTTGATAACAGCGCAACATCGCCGGTCGATCCGGAAGTTTTGGATGCAATGCTGCCTTACTTAAAAGAAGAATACGGCAACCCATCAAGCAAGTATTATTGTAAGGCTGTCAATGCCCACAATGCGGTTGCAGAAGCGCGCGAACGGGTATCGAAACTGCTTGGTGCAAGCAGTGAAGAAATTATATTTACATCAGGAGCCACAGAAAGCACGAACTTTATTATTAAAGGATACCTGGATTATCGCAAGTATTATAGGGACGGGCATAATCATGTGATTACTTCTGTCGCTGAACACAAGGCTACGCTTAATACATGCAAATACCTTAATGGGGAGCTGTACTCGAACAACGATCCGACGATAAGTCTTTTCGGAGAGAAAAAAAGAGTGGATCGCGGCTATGAAGCAACCTTTGTAGGCGTAAGCGAGACAGGTGAGATCATGCCGGAATCAATTACCGCCGCAATCAAACCGAATACTGCGTTGGTGTCTTTGATTTATGTTAATAATGAGATCGGTACGATCAGCGATGTCAAAAGCATTGCCAGGATATGCCATCAGTATGATATAAGCATTCATTCTGACCTTACACAGGCGGTCGGCAAGATGCCTGTTAATGTCTATGATATGCAATTGGACTATGCTTCCTGTTCTGCCCATAAAATTTATGGTCCTAAAGGAATTGGCGCGGCATTCGTGAAAGCAGATGCGTATGGGTTGGCGCCAATTACGGCTTTGATGCATGGAGGAGAACAGGAATTCGGGGTTCGCGCTGGAACATTAGCAGTCCATAATATCGTGGGTTTTGGGAAAGCGGCGGAGATTGCTTTAAGAGATGCCAAACAGAATGAAGAAAATCTTCTCAAACTTGACAGAATACTGGTAGAAAGGATTGAAAGCATTCCCTGCCTGAGGCTGACGAATCCAACAGATAGCAGGATGCCCGGAATTGTAAGCGTTATAGTTGAGAAAAAAGACTTTAATAACGAAAGATTTGTCAAGAAAATAAGTGATCGACTGGCACTGTCAACTGGATCGGCGTGTAGTGCTGGAGAACCTTCCTACGTGATAAAGGCGCTGGGTTTGGAGGACAAGACATCCAAAGTCTTGCGCATTACGATCAACAAATACACAACAATGGAAGCTGTGAAAGTACTGATAGATATATTAAAGAATAATCTGTAGGACATAGATAGTGTGATTTACGAAGACAAGCTTGGCTTGAGTAAAAGATATATTCAAGCTAAGCGCAATGATACAGGAAATATAATCAGAAAGCCGCTACTACAGGCATTTATTGGTGCAACGCAGAATGTACAGAAGCTTATGCTTAAATGCGGAATCGATTTGGAGAAAATACAAAAATATATATTGCCTATAGGGTGAGCGAAGACTTTTTCGAATAGTGCCAGGGGGATAACATTCATGGCAATAATGATCGATCGAAAACCGGAATACAGAGGCGAGGAACTTGTGTGGGAGAGTTTTTCAAAAAACTTGCCAAATGATGTCGTTGTTTATACTCACAGAGAAGTAGTAAATGGCGATGAGTGTGATTTTGCGCTTTTGATCAAAAATTGTGGGATTCTCATAATTGAAGTTAAAGGATGGTTAGCGAAGTATATTTTTGATGTCACTAATGATGGTAATGTAGTATTAACCAACGATTCTTCTGATGAGAAAAAAATACAGGGTTCTCCCAGAATTCAAGCAAGGAAGTATAGATTTCAGTGGTTGAATTTTATCCAGGACAGGCTTGGATTTAGTCCACTTGTGCTTCATATGGTGTGCTATCCATTTATTTCGGAGAAAGAATACCATGATACGCACCTAGACATTTTGTCAGACAGGAATATAACTTTATTTGCCGAGGATATTAAAGATCCGGTCAAGTTGGGCCGGAAAATTGATAGTTGGTTTAGTGCAAAGAAAAGTATTGTCTCTACAGTGTTCAATGATGCATGTATGTGTATGGTGAGGCAGTTGCTAGAACCCTCTTTTCAGGTTGGCAATAAAGAAATTTTGACTATTTCTGACGCTTATTCAAAGTTGCTGATATATGGAAGAGATATTACATCCAAGGATGAAGATGCACTTGTAAAGGCATATTTTGCGGGAACTAAGATTATTGTTTTTGTGCGTCATACAGAAGAAATAGAAAGAATAGCAAAATGGATTCAAGATGGACTAATTGAACGGAAACTAATTGCAGAAAAAGGGAATATAAGGCTCGCGAATCCTGATGAGAAGCAAGCTGCAATCTGGAAAGCAGGCGAAAGAACTTTCAGGTTATTTAATTTTGAAACATATCTTTCAGATAGCATAAATGATCTGGATAGAGATATTGTGATTACTGAAGGCAAATTTGGAGAAGATGAAGACAGGATTCTGCGTCAGCTTAACAGGACAACCAGTTTTAACTATGAACAATTCTGCGTTGAACATGCGGACATCGATACGAATATTCTTGTAAGAGCTGGTGCCGGGACAGGAAAAACTTATTCTA
This sequence comes from uncultured Lachnospiraceae bacterium, assembly GCA_947628025.1. Taxonomy (GTDB): domain Bacteria; phylum Bacillota; class Clostridia; order Lachnospirales; family Lachnospiraceae; genus UBA3402. Next base: position 23,279 of record CANQYH010000001.1, read on the forward strand.
TGGTTTCGCGTGTCGCGTTTCTTTGCAATACCCGGAAAATGGCCATATACAATTTGGTGGATGATGTGGCTATGATCACATTTACAAATGATGCTGCGGATAATATGAAAAAACGTTTGAAACGGTTATTTATGAACTACTATCTTCTTACAAGAAAGAGCCGTTTTTTGCATGACATAGAATCCGTTGATATAATGCAGATTTCTACGATACATAAATTTGCGAAATCCATTATCCAGGCATCTTCCGTTGAATTTGGACTAGGGCACGATTTTTCAATTACCTCGAGTATATATGCGAAAGAGCAGCTCTATGAAAAACATCTTAACGCCTATTTGGTACATAAGTTGGATGAAGATCAGAATTTTTATCGTAAATTACGTATGCCAGTGCGCAAATTTCGCAGATTACTCATGAATTTTGCAAAGCAGTTATATGATAAAAGCTGTGATATTAAAAAAATTTCTCCGGAGGAGTTTGGGAGTTTTAATGAGTTTGCGTTCTTTAATGAGGTTATTTCTGAGGTTATTATTCCTGCCGAAGTAGAATACAGTCAGCAGATAACATCAAAGAACAAGATAGATTTGAAAGAATGTATGATTCTCTTAAATAATGCCGTTTATGGGTCTTTCAAGGATAAATGCGATTTGAAATATCGATACCTGTTTGTTGACGAATTTCAGGACACAGATGATATTCAGATTGATTCAATACTGAAGCTTCAGGAGATAATCTCTGGTCTCAAGCTTTTTGTAGTAGGAGATATCAAGCAGAGCATTTACCGTTTTAGGGGTGCGACAGACAGCGCTTTCTCCAGAGTCAGAAAGGATACTGCCGATTGGCGTGAAATTTCATTAACAACGAATTACAGATCGGATTATAGGTTGTTAAAGAAACTTGATAGGATATTCTCTGATATGGGGAAAAAAGGGTTCTTTAAATTTACAGCTGACACAGACAGTATCGAAAGTACGATACTTACCGCTGTGCAGGAAGCGGATATTATCAAAAAGATAGAATACTCCGGCAACAATAAAGATGAACACATGGAGGTACTGTTCCGGGAGATTCGGAACCAGGAAGCGCTTATAGAATCATACGAAGAAAACGGACATCTAACCGATCAGGAAAAGATAATCGCTATACTTGTCCGTGAAAACTGGCAGATAGAAAATATCCTTCAAGAGTCCAGAAAACGAGGAATATACGTAGAGACAGAGATAGGAGGAGATTTGTATCAACTGTCTCCGGCTCTGGACCTGTATAAGCTTGTATTGGCACTCATGAACCCCAAAGATCCTGTGGTATTATATAATTTGATTTTATCAAACTATATCAACTTAAATTTAGATATTCAAGGGCTCCATGGATTAAAGAAAGAAGAGAAAGCCGATGAATTGATAAAAGCCATAAATGTTTTCCTGACTGAAAATGGCGGACTAACATGGGATGCGATTATTAAAGATCTGAAGATAAAGCCCGTGTTGGTGTTGCTCCGGGATATTTATGAAACATTGCAGCCCTGGCAGAAGTATTCTGCGGATGAGACAGGGCAAAAGTTTTATAAGGCAAATTACGAACTGGTTCTTGAAAAGATTATCAAGGCCTACAGTATGGATTATCTTACATTGAACGTTATGGAAAACAGTCTGCATATAAATATTCTTACAAGGCAAGAAGAACTGGCGAGGAACGTTGCCGGAGAATCCAATAGGATCCGGGTACTTTGCACGACCATACATAAGTCTAAGGGGCTGGAATATGGAACGGTTATACTTCCTTACGCGAAAGAAGATATATCTATAAACAAATCCCTGTTGGATGTTGTTTACTCCAATCATAAGCTGGCATATGGGATGAGAATAGATGGATCAACACGCTATTATAATTCCAATTATGATATTAAGGAAGAAAAATCTCAGAGAATACAGGAAGAGTCCAGAATTTTATATGTTGCATTGACGCGAGCGATCCGGAATGTTGTCTGGATGAAAGATCGCGATTCTAATAGTCCGGTATCATGGCAGAAAATGATGGAGGCGTAACGATGTCGTTATCTATATATACATATAGTAATCCATATGAACTAAATAGCGAACCGTACTGGGAATCTATCAAATATGCTGCTCATTTTTGTGTGTCTCAGACTATGGTCAATGGTCTTGAGTCAGTATACGATGAACTGCGGATTGGTCAACTGACAACAGTCGAATTCCTGACGGAAGCATTATATCCTGCGTGGGATGATACAAAAACTTACATCGAACAATATGCTGCTCTCTCGGACATATTGCAGAAAGCAAAACTTAAAGGCTCTGATGAGGACAAAGCGCGTATTAGGCAGGCGCTTGGCTTCAATAAGACAAAGATGCTTGACGGTATTCGACTCCTATCAGAAATGAACCTTGTTTTTGATAACATAGTGATTAGCAAACTTACAGAAGAGCAGAAATATCTTGTGGCAGCGTATCGTTCACTTATGAAAAGTAAATATAACCCACTATTTATATTCAAAGCATTTTTCAATAAGCAGGAGATTGATTTCGCGATAAAGAAAGCCTTACATGATGAGAATGATAGAAAAGGGATTGCATTGGATGCGGTTGATTGTGATACGGTAGTTTTTCATGGAATCCATCAGTTTACGCCGGTAATCCTGAATGCTATAGAACAGATAGCCCGGTATAAAAGAGTAGTGATGCTTTTCAATTATCAGGGACAGTACAAGGAAGTCTATCAGACATGGCTGGATGTTTATTCATGTTTTGACTTAGCTATAAAAAGCCAATTCAGCAACGAGTTCCATCCAAGCACATTGCTTTCGGCCAGTTATAAAGGAAATGTTCTTGCGGATAGCGTAGGGAAACTTGCAAACGGAGATTTTGCCGGAAAGAAGCAGGAATTAGAAAATATAGAGGCAATTGAATTTGATAACATCACAGAATTCTCTGCATATGTGGCAAATTTGTTTGAGGATGCTCAAAGGAGGTATGAATGTGATAAGAATCACGGGAGGCGTTCGGTTCTTTCATATATGAGTGAACAGTTTTATGCGGCGGAAAATTCTGTTAATGACATACTGAAAGTTTATTTTCCGGAACAATTTGGAGAGAGACATTTTCTAGCATATCCGATAGGCCATTTTTTCATAGCTGTCACCAATATGTGGGATGCAAAAAAGGGAGGGATCCATATTGAAAATTTGGATGATGTTGCAGAGTGTCTGTTTTCAGAAGCGCTTCCGGAAAAAAGGCCGGGTGAACTGATAACAACGTTTAATGCTGTTAAAAATTATTTTTCGCGAGAGGATTCGACGACCCTTGAGGGGATAATCCAACTCATTGAAAAATTAAAAAAACAAGCTGCTAAAGTAGAAAAGGATAAAACGGGAAAACTTAGTCAGCTGAAATTGCTGGGATATTATGGCGTAAATAAGGACGGTTTAGAGGATCTTTTATTTGCGCTGAATGCTCTGGATAAGATTACCAGGCTGTTTTATGAAGACTTTGAAGACAGAGAAAACAATTTTAGAAATTTTTATATGAAAATTCGAGCATTTGTAGAACAGCAGATACTTCCGGGCGCGGAAGCCGAAGAGGAATTTAAAGATATTATCGTAAGGCTTCTTGCCAGACTTGAAGAAGTAGAAAAGCTTGAGGTCAGCGGGACATTTGATTGCCTCAGGGAGACCATGAGTTATTATCTGAAGCAGAAAAGTCAGAAAGGCAGGAGCGCAAACTGGATCGTAAGAGATTTTCAGCAGATTGACGGAGACGTGCTGCAGAGCTCAGGGCAGGCAGGTACAATTACATACCACTTTGCCTGTGTTTCGGATGCTGATATGAATGTAAAAAGGGAGGATCTGTTTCCGTGGCCTCTTAATATGGATTTTTTTGAAACTGCTTATGAGCCGCTGGACTGGAAGTATCAGGTATATGTTAAATCAAGGCGGGAATATAAACATTTTAAGAGATATGCGCTGCTTTATGGGCTGGAATTTAATCGGTGCGATTTTAAAATCAGCTATGTGAAGAATGTTGATGATAAAGAAAATGAATTGTATTATCTGCTGCAGTTCTTAGGGGTGAAACCGAATGGCAGGCCATATCATGGGAAAGAAAATAAAACGATAAAAGCGATGTCGTATAATATAGATTTTCAGCAGGTGCCTTTCTCTGATATGGATTGTTATCGTAAGAAAATATGTCCTTATCGGTTTGCGCTTGAATCTATTATAGAAGACGGGACGCGTTTTAAAGATAGATTTCTTCTGAAAAAATATTTTGAAGTGATACTTGAAAATAATGTAAGACGAAGTCTTGTGGGACAACCGGCCACAGATATGATACTCATGACTGAACTAAAGACGGAAGCGGATCGATTAGGCCGTTATTTCAGGTTTATGATTGATTCCGAAAAGCTGGATATTATTAGTAATGCCCGGAACTATATATTTACAACCGTGTTAAACCATGGTCAGCCGAAACAATTCCCTGCCGTTAATCCGGTTGATTCTGAAAGGATGAAGAAACGGGAAATATTCCTTATGCTAAGACTCGAGAATGACGAAAAGCAGAACGTACTCCATGGAAAATTTGAGGTTACCAATGCCGAAAGGGATAGACTGGTATCCACGGCAGTTCTTAAGTCTGAGGTTTATGAGAAAAAACAGGATTTATGGTGCCAGTGGTGTGCTGTCAGAGAAATCTGTTTGGCACCGTATATGACTGCCATGGAGAATTAGGAAAGGGATAGTAATGGCTAAGAACCTGCAAAAAAACATGTATGTCAGATGCCCGTTTGACAGAGAAAATCCCAAGGTACCAAGAGATTTTATTACGGGACAGATAACCGGGCTGGATTCTATTGCAGACACTGCTATGGTGAAATTTATGGATCCTTTCAATTTCAGGGGATATTATGCAGATGTTCCGGAGCAGTCTATAAACTGCCCGGTACAACTGCTTTCGCGTGTCAGCGTATATAAAAATAGTGATGTAGTTTATCACGGACAAAGATATTCTGTAGTTTCTGCTTCTTTTGAAGAGGGGTGGTACTATTATTATATTCAAAATAATCTGGGTAATGATTCCTTGCGTGTAAGAGAAGATGAAATTCTCATTCCTTTTACTTCAGGAAAGGTTAGTCCGATCGAACAGCTTAAAAAGTATGAATTTCAAAACCCGGTATGGTATCTTGGCAGGTCTATAGTAAGCAGAACAATGAGGATTCTTGAAAATTCTGTGTATGGTTTCAAGGAGCTCGCGGGATGCAAGATTTATCTGTTTCCACATCAGTTAAATACAATCATGCGCTGTCTGCAGGAAAGCACTTGTCGGTATATGCTTGCAGACGAAGTTGGCATGGGAAAGACTATTGAGGCAGCTTCAATTTTAAAAGTATATTTGTTGCATAATGCGAACCAGAGTGTACTAATCGCGGTACCGCGGCCGCTGCTTGAACAGTGGAAGACGGAACTCTTTATAAAATTTGATATCGAACCGGGGATTGATAAGAAGAATAATCTAATTCGACTTGTCGGTACGGATGAGATAGAGAAATACTGTCAAAATGACTGGGATATTGTCGTTGTGGATGAGGTCCATAAATTATTGAGCGACAAAACAAAATATGATCAATGCCATGAACTGAGCAGGCATTCCGAGAATATTATTCTGCTCTCGGCGACTCCGGTACAGCAGAAGGAAGAGCAGTACCTGAACCTCCTAAGACTTATTCTGCCCGATAAGTACGATGGCGTTTCGAAAGATGATTTTGTTGAACAGGTCGGAAAACAAAAGAAGATAACAAGAACTATGTACAATATTCTTGCGGATCTGGATGATCTCACAGAATGCATGGAAATGGCCGCGGAAAAGGGAATTATTTATTGTGAGGACGAAGACTGTGAATCTATCTATGAAGATCTGCTAGATGGTCTTGATGATATAAAAGAGTTGATAAAAGACGAGTTTTTAAACGAATTTTTCGGTGAGATCGATAAGAAATGTTCCGATAAGGGCAAAGCTCTGATCCAGGAGGTGGTGGTTTATGTCTGCGACAATTATCAGCTGGAAAGAAATATCATTAGGAATCGCAGGAGGCTGATTTCAACCGACATGGCAAAGCGGGATGTGCTTGATATTTCATATTTGCTTGATCCCGAAAGAAACACATACGAAGCGGCTACATATGAGGCGATTATTGATTGGGTGACTGGGCAGGAACTAACGATCGGAGAGTTTGCAAAATATTATATTCCTCTGATTGAAGCTTTCTTCAGTTCTCCATGGGCTTTTTCAGCTGAATTGAAAAAACAGAAGAAACTGGGGCTGACTGTTTCTGAAGTGGTCGAAACGCAGGTAGCGGAATGGCTTAGGGAAGAAGATGAAATCATAGGAAATATAGAATCCGTATTAGATGAGCCATATAACTATTCGAATCGGATAGTTAGTACGGTAGACTATATTGATCAGGAGACAGAAAACAAAAAGGTCGTCGTCTTTACAAATTATGCAGAGACTTTTAAGAAATATGAATACGTCCTTAAACTATATTTTGGAGAAAATACCATCTCTGTTTTTAATAAATCGATGTCTTCGGATGATCTGGAACTTAATATTTACAGGTTTCAGAATGACGGGGATTGTAAGATACTGATCTGCGATGAGACTGGAGGAGAGGGCAGAAATCTTCAGATTGCGGATATTGTAATTCATGTAGATCTTCCGTGGGATGCGAATGCTATAGAACAGCGGATAGGAAGACTAGATCGACTCGGCAGAGACCCCAGTAAAACGATCCTTTCTATAGTTGTGCATACAGAGGACACATTGGAGGATGAACTTTTTCGTTTCTGGAAAGAGGGACTTAAGGTATTCACACAGTCTTTAAGCGGCCTGGAAATTATAATGAATGATATCAATGAAAGTATCATTTCTGCGGTCATGCATGACTTTAGATATGGTGTTTCGGGCGCTATAGAAAAAGTTGTTCAGGCTTCGCAGAAGATGGAAAAGGATGTCAGGGAAGAACAGCTGTTTGATGCCGCGTCTTTTATATATGGATCTTTAAATCAGCAGTTGAAAGTGACGCTGGAAAAATATCACAGCAGTGAGAATCAGCTGTTCACCGATTCCATGATGGGGTGGGCCGCCCTTGCTGGTTTTAAAGGAGAAGCTACCCAAAAGGGAACGATCCGCTTTAATGAAAAATCATTTTCTATTGGTTCAGCGGTTAAATCCATGTTTATACCTCCGTTATGGGAAGATTACATCAATAAGAACTCTTCAAAGTTTTCCAGAAAAGTACAGGAACTGTATGAAACAAAACAGGGGCGGAGACAAACCAATAACGCGAGAACTCTGGAAGGAACTTTCGACAGGCAAATGGCAATAGAGAATGATTATCTTCATTTCTTTGCACCGGGGGATGAGGTATTTGACAGTATTGTTAATAATGCGTTGAGATCCGATAAAGGACAGTGTGCTGCTTTGATGTTTGAAAGTGATTTTACCTGGAAAGGTTTTGCTTTTACCCTTGCGTTGGAACCCAATATTCAATTGCTTCTGGAAAATAATGTGCCAGTTACCGCAATCGGAAGATTTAAGAATTACATAACAATGGATCAAATCGTTGTTCCGGTAGCTTTTGACGCTTATTCAGATGTTTCAGCCGATAAAGTTATTTCTCAGCTGGAAGAACTATCTAGCTTGCCTGTTTCAAAACAGAGCGGTGCGGTAGTGCATTTGGGAAGAAGAAAAGCCGAACGGGATTTTCTGAATATCAAGGACAGATATCGCTGTTCAAACCTTGAATGGTTTACCAGTCAGTTCCCGGAAGAAGTATGGGAAAAATATGTTGAGACAGCAAGAAAAAAGGCGATAGATACGGCAAAAGCCAGATTCAGGAAGTCATCAAGCTTAAAAAGCGCAAAACGAGAGATTGACAGGATGATGAATGCTTCTATAGCAAAGACATGTTATTTTGGAAGCGAACCAGAAGAGCTTGATAAGATCCGCGACCAGTATATGTTGATAATAAGGGCATTGCAGTCATCACACATTGTGGTCGAGTCAGCTGCTTTTATATGGATGGTGAACGCAAATGACAGGCAGGATTGAAGCGGCTGTCCAAAAACAGATGGATGGCATACAGGATTTTCATATGGGAGATCATGAAGCCGATTGTGAAACATCTCTTGAGCGTTACAAATTGAGATGTGCTGACAGGCTCTGCAAATATGTCAGGAAATATCGGCGCGGACAGATTGGCGTAAATGATGTACTCGTTTCGCTAAGGACATATTTGCTGACGTATCAGGCAGATTTGTATCTGCCTGGAGATATAGATATATCTGAAAATTCATTTGGCTTGAAGATAGATGGCCATGAAAAATGCTATGCGACCATGGGATTGCCGGATTATCTTAATGAAAAAATAGTAGAGCAGGCATTTATGCGAGGTGAAATATCAGAGGATAAACAGGATGAAGCATTTTTAGGGGTCAGCCCTAATATTTTTCGGATCACTGGGTTCAAATATTTTAAAAACCTTTCACAGAAGATCGCGGTGACTGGCGCATTAAATATGCCAGAGGGATACACTGCGCTTATTTCACTTCCAACGGGCGGAGGAAAGAGCCTTATTACGCAGGCTATGGCTTATCAGAAAGACGCAGGTCTTACTATTGTCGTGGTTCCAACAGTTTCCCTGGCGTTGGATCAGGAACGCGTTGCAAGAGAAATTATCAAGGTGGCAAATTTACAAGAAATATATTGCTATTATGGGGATCCTCAATGCGATAAGGCTGCCATTTATAACGGCTTGACAAATAAAAAACTGAGATTATTATTTATCTCTCCGGAGGCGCTTATCAAAAATGAGTATCTCAGAAAGCTGATCGATGATGCGAATAAGACTGGATATCTCAGGAATATCATTATTGATGAGGCTCATATAGTTATTGAGTGGGGAAACTTTTTCAGAATGGATTACCAATGCCTGGAGCCGTGGAGAAACGCTCTTTTGCATGATAATGATAAGCTTCGTACGGTATTACTGTCTGCAACCTTTGAGAAAACGACGGTTAACATGTTAAAGGAAATGTTTTCAGAAAAGGGGAAATGGCTGGAGATCCGATGTGATGCCTTAAGAAAAGAGCCAAGGTTTAATCTGATTAAGGCAAAATCATATACAGATAAAAGAAGAAAACTTGCTGAGCTGCTGAATGTGCTTCCGAGGCCCATGATAGTTTACGTTACATCGCCGGATCAGGCAGAGGGCATTAAGAAATTGGCTATAGAAAAAGGGTTTCAAAATGTAGTGACGTTTACCGGAGCGACAAAAGGCGGAATGCGAAAGAAGATCATTGATGAATGGTCAAACAATGAGTACGATTTGATCGTTGCAACTTCGGCGTTCGGGGTCGGGGTTGATAAATCGGATGTGAGAACAGTGCTGCATATGTATGTTCCGGAGAATGCTAATAAGTATTATCAGGAACTTGGACGCGGCGGCAGAGATGGACTGCCAAGTTTGAGCGTAATGTGCGTTTATCCGCAGGAAGATCTTGATTCCGCTTTTTATTTAACGACTAAAGTTTTGAGTACAAAAAAGATAGTCGGCAGGTGGAACAGTATGCTGAACAGTCTTTCTTCGAAACGATATCTGGATACATATGCGCTGGATACATCTGTAAAACCGAATTATAGTGATACTGACTATGCAGAGGATGCAAATATCGCGGACATAAAGTGGAATATTTATGTGATTCTGCTTTTAAGAAGAAAGGGATTAATTAATATATTAGAGATGTTTGTTGATCCGGGTACCGAGAAGTATGTGATCAGGGTGAGGATCAACAATGATCTGCTTTTAAAGAACAATTCTGCGATGGCAGATCTGATTAATCAGATACGTGATGAAGAATGGGCCAAGAATGAAGCCGATTTCAGAGTGATGAGCAATGCTGTATATGCTGGAGAAACGAAATGTTGGTCTGAGATGTTTTTCGATACATATAGTCTTGTTTCCGCTTACTGTGCCGGCTGCGGAAATCATCAGTATGTGATAGAGGAAGAGAAAAACAGATTTAAATTATTGAAACGCGTATCAGAACCGGTTCAAGCGATAAGTCCTGAAGCAGATAAATTATTCGGGACAGCGCGGGAAGCCATATTGCTTGCGAACCTGTATAATTACGATCTGATAGCAAAGATGATAGACAGGGGATTTCGGGCTATCGTGATAGATGACACTTGTACGGCAGAATATATTGATCTGCTGCTCAACATGAACAGCAAGAGTGATATCAATTTTATGGGGATCACTGAGTACACGAAGATGCTTCAAATGCAGGATTACTACTATGTATCTGGCGCGGCGATTGTGATATATGGAAAGAACATGACAAACATTTATAAAAAGTTGTCCAGGATCAGGACCCTGTCGCTCAGGTGCAATGTAAAGCTGCTGCATATTTTCGAGAAAAATCTGTTCTTCAGCGAGACTGGAAAGGATGCAGTTTCATTAATAGACGGTCCTGTTTTGGAAGAAATAGACATGGAAAGGATGTAAGAAATGTTCGCAGATAAAATGAAACATGAAGCAATACCGGAGAGGGTTTTCGCTTTGTGTGAACTTGTGAAGAATAAACCCTGGAATGAAAGTGACGCAAAAGAATATTTTGAACCCTCTGCGCTGAAAGGATCGCCTTATTTCCCGATGGTCAGAGACGCTGCATCGCAGTATCAGCTGGGGCTTGTTAATGTCACGGATAAGAAGATTGAACTGGCGGTTGACAAAAGTGTTGTCGCTTCCATGGAAACGATGAGAAAATACATCATCAAGCATATTAGCGTAATAAAAAACGGGTTGTTTTATGAGACCTCGCAGGCGTACTTTGACCTAAATGAAAAAGTCTATGAATATGGCAGTGTGACAGAACAGGATTTGATGGATGCGCTGCAAAAGAATATGTCAAGAAAACTGGATGTTGACGACATGAGAGCCTGGCGATTTTGGGCGGCATACCTGGGTTTCGGTCATCTTGCCAGGTCTGCTACAAATCAACCACAGATGAATTTTCTCCCGAATTTGTACAGGTATCTACAGGCAGCCATTGAGGTTTCTTCGTTGGAGAGAGGGAAAGAATACCGCTTTGATGACTTCATCAGAGCAATCCAGCTAAGCTGTGATATTGCCATGAAAGATGCTCTTACTTCAAGAAGACTGAATATGGCCATGTCATACGGATTGAGGATGATGCATGATAATGGAGAGATTGAGCTGAGATATCAGCTGGATAATAAAAACCTTTGGTATTTATATCCTGCCGACCTTCATGCCATTCGTTCTGAAGTTTCGCATATAACGATAAGGAGGTAACGCATGGATTCTCAAGTTGCAAAGAAGAGAATAGGGGATGTGATCAGAGTTGATACGATTACAAGCTCGCAGGCGGATTTTCTGGCTACACATGTCCAGGTTAAGAATATTCAGCTAACGAAAAGCTATGATGGCAAAGTACTGAAAACACTTACGGAACAGGAAGCTTTTACGAAATATGTTCTCAATCCCAAAGACGAACACCAGCTCATACTTGTAGTAGGCCTTTCAGGTACAGGAAAATCTCATCTGATCAGGTGGTTTTCGACAAAATTGGAAAGAGATCATTCTGAGAATGAGGTGGTTCTGTTTATCAGACGAAGCGACAATAGCCTGAAAGGAACGATAAAGCAGCTATTGGCCTTGGATGAAGTGGCTCATATTCCCAATAAGGAGGTGTATGAGCGGCTGATAAGAGCTACTACGGTTATTGACGATAAGAAGCTGAAAGATTTGATTTATCAGAACTTTATTGTCGAGATCAACAATGATGAAAACGATGAAATTCTGACACGTCATAAGAAGAGACGTCTGATCGCACTGCTTCAGAATGAATCGTTTCAAAACAGACTGTTGGAAGACGATAAGGCGATAGACAGGATATATCAGAAAGTTGCGCAGGGAAAAGGTATAGATAACAGGGATGTGATTGCCCTGTTTGACGCTGCGGACTTTTATGTTGATGCTGAGTTTTGTGAGGACTTGATTCGGGACGAAGCAGATAAAAATGCGCGTACTATGGCTACAAGCCTTGTAGGTGATGCGGAGCTTGCCAACCAGATCGCAAGCTACATGAATACTCTTGTTAATAACGTTATTCAGACTTGTGCAGGACTGGAACCCGGAGACTTTGAAGAGGTATTCAAAGAAATTCGTAAAGAACTTAAGCGACAAGGGAAATCGCTAACGTTGCTCATAGAGGATATTACCGCCTTTACCGGAGTTAACGTGGCATTGCTGAATGTTATTTCGCTGCCGAATACCGGTATGTATGATGATCTGTGCAGGATATCATCCATTATCGGAACGACTACGGCATATTTTGAAGATGTGTTCCCGGCTAATTATCGGGACCGTGTTACAAACTACATGAGGATATCCGATGAAGCTTTTGGAGCCGATAATAATTCGCTTTATGAATTTGTCGGTAAATACCTAAATGCGATGTCCCTTTCTACCGCGGCACTTGATGAATGGCTTGAGTACGGCAGTCAGATAGATCAATTCCCTGTGCATACGGATAAAGAAGGGAAAGAATGGGAGAGAGTTTCAATTGCAAAGGATAAATCGTTGAATCTATTCCCGTTTACAAGAACTTCTATAATAAAACTGTTTTCTCTGCTGCCGGAGCATCAGCAGACGCCGCGATATCTGTTGAGAGATGTTGTTGAACGAGTGGTCAGAAATTATTTATCCGCGCCGAATAAATTTCCGTGCCTTAGTATTGACAGGCTTGAAAATTATCCCTGGGAAATGAAAAACCAGATTGACCATCGAGCAAGACTCATGCAGTTTGTGAGCGGTTCCGAATTTGACCGTATGGATCTATTCATACGTATATGGGGCGATGCTAACCTTTTGTCATACACAAGTGAAGATGGAAAGAAATATATCGGAGGCATTCCGGAAACTGCTTATAAGGAATTTGGAATGACGAGGATAGATGGTCTTGAAAGCGGGAAAGCGCCAGCTCAGTTAAGCGATGGAAGCGGAGCGTTGCCAGGCGGACTATCTTCAAGCCAGCGAGGGGCAGCCAGTGGGAGCGCAGACTTTGAAAAGCCGAAAAAGTCTGAAGTAAACCCAGAACAAGTGGCTTTTCAGCTGGGAATACAAACCATCTATAAGTGGATACAGGGAGGAAGTCTGAATTTTGATAGTACGAAAAAAGATGCCAAGATGATGCAGCAGGCGCGTGATGAGATGAACCGATACATATATAATGCGATCAACTGGCAGATTGAAGGCGTGTCTGTAGACAATATATCAAAATTTACCAGCAGAGATTTTGTTGAATTTGAGAGACAGTCTAAAAAGGTTGGAAAATCTCTGCTGACACTGCCTGCGAATCAGGAAACGCAAAGCGTGCTGGAAGCGTTTGTTGCGTTCGTTACTTTGGGGGATGGAAAAACATGGAATTTTGAGGGCGGAGCATGGCGCCAGTACCAGGTTCAGCTATGGTTTGAAAGGATCAAGCCTCAGATCATTGAAAAAGTGAAAACCTTTAACGGATTGAATGTTGATTATCAGGTGTGCGCGATATCTGCTGAGATGATCCGTGAGATCGTCTTTGGGCAATACAAAGGAACCACGATAGAAGGAATGTCTGAGCCTTTATTGTGGGAAACCACGTTAAAGGGGGTACCATTATCCACGGCACATTCCAAAGAGTGGGTTTCTTTGATGTCAAGCCTGCGTGAAAATGACAGGCGGATAAAAGATACTATCTTAGACTACTACAATATTGTACAGGGTACCGGCGGAAGAAATAAGTTCCTTAATCGTGCTGCGCTTTCCGCGGACTTTCGGAAAATTCGGAAGAGAAGGCTGCATATCGATGAGAGCATATTATTTGAAAGAGACCCATTTAAGCCTCGGCAGGATATAAGAGCTGTTTTCCGGGATCTTTACGGGAAACTGGGGCGCGTGAGCGAAGCCGAGAAAACACTGGCTATTTCTAAGCTGGCAGAACTGGGCAAATTTATAGATTGTGAAGAGATAGACGAGGACGATCTAATGGAACTCGTCGATGAGATCACCAGCTTTTATGATACAGCGAATAAATCGCAGGTGAATGTAAAATATGATATAGCTATGATCGACGCGGTAAAAAAAGATGTCGTTCCGATTGCAAACGCAATTTCGAATGTCCAGAAGGCAGTGCTGCTTGAAGACGCTCTGGATATTCTGATGGCCTTTTCTCAGGATCCCCTGGCAAGAGTGGCCAGGCTGTTAGAATTACTGACAAAGGTTTCCAATGATATTGCTTATGTCGCCAGAGACGTAGAGAAAAGAAGGGGAAATCTGGCGCAGAATACCAGTATTGGCGAGAGCCGCTATTTTCAACAGAATGCAATCATCAGCAGCGATTACGAGATAGTGAATGGATGGGAGGCATAAGTGTGCTGTTAGACGATATTCAAAAAAGTATAGCTGATATGAAAGAGATACAGCAGCTGGAACAGGCTGCAAAAGATTCTCAGATGCAGGATAAAGCAGACAAATTGTATTCATCTGTAGTTTATGAAAATCATAAAGTTATCATCTGCCTGGACGAAGCGCGCAAGTATCTGCAGTTTGCGCCGTCTGATGCGCTGATAGAACAGATAGAGAATTTGTTTGCCATTTTTCCAGATTGTATTAGCACTGGGCTTGTGCAGGAGCACAAGGCAAAGATTCTGTCTTCAACTATTAAAGCGCTGAAAGATTCCATAAATGAAGAATGGAAAGCTTTTTATGAAAGAATAACCGGCAAAAGGATCCGAAAATTAACTGTAGTACAAAGTATAACTCCGGATAAGACTAAGACAAAGTATGCTATTGCGAAGATTAAAAGTGGCTCTATCCTCAATTATGATGACAACGGAAATCTGAGATTATTTGCGGACGGTATAAAAGAGGCAGATGCTATTTTGGAAAGTCTTGAACTTACAGATGAGATTCTTGGATTTCTGGATAAGGTGTTCGAAAGAAAAGCAACCATTTTGGATCTTACGGAAGCGGTTGGGGACTGGATTTACGATGAGGGTTTGATGACGAAATTTTATGTCAGATTTGAAATCTGAGTTTAATCCGTATGGAATGTTCAGCGTACCATTGATAAATTAATTGAAATGCGTCTGACCGCTGTGGCAGATTTTTACGCATCCAGATCGATGCCCCGGCAATGAAAGAGGTTCCTTTTGAAGACAGCTTTGCCATAGGTTACGGATAATCCGCTAAGCAGGAAACCGCGCATTAAAATTTCTTCCATGACCGGCGCGAGGATACAAACCTGAATGAAGCTAAGTACCGGCGCTTCCCTTAAGTGCCCGAGGGTCTCCTGATAGCGATCCTCGCTCCCCGGAAGCGTACCCTCAAAAACAGGATCTAAGAATTTATCCAGAAGAAAGTACATCGCCGCCGCACAGCCGATTGCCCCAAATATTCCCCCAAGGGAAAATCCATTGACAAGGTCAATTTGAAAATGAAATCTTGATTTTAACAGACATAGAAAGCCGCCCATGCAGAGAGCAATGGGAAAAACATTCAGCATAAAACAGCAAACCCGATGACCAGTATGACCGACAGCGCAATGCGTATGATGTGATGCTGTATGTGAAATTGTTTGCTTTTTATTCCATTCATGATCGCTGCGGCGCAAATGGCCGTACACCCAAGAAACGCAATGATGAAATCAAATGGTTGTCCGGCTATATTACAAACCACGGCGGCGATCAACAGCAGGGAGCCGGTGATCATAATCAAAGCCGAAAGTGACTTCTTTTCACTTTTTATTTGGCTGACAGCCACTATCAACGACAGGCCGCCAAAAAGAGCACTTACAATACAGAGAATTACTTGCATTTTTACCTCCCGACTCCCGTTTGCCGATCCAAATAATCGTAAACGACAGGCTTCATCATTCTATACGGTTTGAAAACCTGACGATATTATATTCTATTTAAGGGACAGAATCAATATCTGCCGGTCAGTTTGCGGCGCATTTTACAAGCTCATGGCGCATAAACGCTAATCCTGTTGCCGGTCAATGAACAGATTGCAGAGGCACATCACGACGCCAAATAATATTCCGGCGATCGGCCAGACGACCCATGTGGTCTGCCAGGCGTTCGTCAGGAAACTCCATCCGAGATATATGGCGGTCGCGCTCAGCCAGTAGATCGTTCCGACATTTTCCTTGAGGCGGATCGTTTTTTGTTCTCGAAGCGCGTAGTCGCCCTCTTTCAGAAGCTTCTGCATACTTGACCAGCGAACGCCGGCTATGATAAAAAGCGCCGCTCCAGTGCCCGCCAGGAGTATGGTGACAGCCAGCATGACGACGGTAAAAAATTCTTTCCCCGTAAAGCTGCCGGTGAAAAGCGGGATAGGAGCGAGAATGCACAGGCAAGTGGCTATGATATTGCATTTTACATAGGTGGTCCTGTACGCTTTCTGTCTTTCTTTCACCATTCCGTCCACGCCGTATTCCGTTTCAAACGGTTCCTTGTCGATGAACTCGAACGGCGCGCTTTTAAAACCGCAGAAAATGAAGAGGGCCACCGCAGGCGCGATGAGGATCAGCAGTATGACCAGCCCGATCCCCGCAGCTAAAGTTTCGGAAACAGGGGGATTGGGCAATTCCGTTGCAGCGCCTAAAAGGAGAAGTGGGATCACGGCGACGATACACAAAAAGGTAGCCGCGGCAATGCGATGGGCCGCCCATCTTCTCAACTCCAGAAATTCGTTTGCCTGTGCAAGAGAGAGCCGTTTTACCGGCACATGGTCTGTGTCGTCTGCAAATTCCTCGTCTTCGATCTCGTCTTTGAGGAGATAATCGGTCGTGACCCCGAAGAGTTTGCTGAGCATCAGTATTTTTTCAAGGTCGGGTACGGTTTGCGCGCCTTCCCATTTGGAAACCGCCTGTCTTGATACCTGCATTTTCTCTGCAAGTTCTTCCTGTGACCAGCCGTTCTTTTTTCTTAAATTCGTTATCTTGTCCGCTAAGATCATGTTTCTTTCCTCCGCCTGGGTTTGTCGGCGGTCTTTTATGCCGTCCGCAATGAAAATTATAGCTCATTTTGCGGTTGCATGCTACCGAACGATGACTGGAAATTTGTCAACCGGGGGGTGCGGAGCCTTGTTTTTATCAGTAGTGCCGGGAGCGCCGCCGGTCATTCGGTTATTTTACATAATTTTTCTGAAAATACGGTTGACACGGGAAGTCTAATATGTTAGACTCATAATAAGTTTAACGCGTTAGACTTAAATGACAGGCGGCCGCGATCATGAAACCGGTGCGGACCGGCCGCGTGTCAATGTTATCCAGAGGGAAGCGGCGGAAGCATTTGTCACGGTTCGCCGGAACCGGAGATCAGGCCGCTGCGAATTTATGAGTACAGGAGGAGATACCATGGATACGCCGAAAGTATTTGAAAGCGAGTACCGTTTTTGTCTGATCTTGTGGAAACACGAGCCCATCAACAGCACAAAGCTGGCCGGGATCTGCAAGGAGGAACTGGGATGGAGCAGGACGACCACGTTTACGGTGATCCGGCGGCTTTCGGACCGGGGCGTGGTCAAAAATGAAAATGCGACGGTCACGTCTTTGATCAGTAAAGAGGACGTTCAGGTCGCGCAGATGGACGAGATGATGGAAAAAGTTTTTGAAGGGTCGCTGCCGGCTTTTGTAGCGGCGTTTGCCCGGCGGCAGGAATTGTCCGAGGAAGAAGTGAAAGAGATTCTCCGAATCATTGAGAAATGAAGAAGCTGCCGCTGTTGTAAGCAGCCGGAGAGGCACGGTAAAATTTTGCATGATCGGAGGAAGATATTTTGCTTGGTGAAAGTGCAGGGGGATATTTATGGAAGCTATATTTTTTAAATTAGTCAATCTTAGTTTTACTGCAAGCTGGCTGGTGTTGGCGGTAGTTGCGCTGCGTTTGGTTTTTCGGAAAGCGCCGAGGTGGATCTTCTGCTTTTTGTGGGGACTGGTGGCGCTGAGGCTGGTCTGTCCGGTATCCGTGGAGAGCCGGTGGAGCCTGGTTCCCAGCGCAGAACCGCTGCCGCGGAATATGATCTATACGGAAGCGCCCGCGATCCAAAGCAGCGTGAACGCGGCCGAACGCATGGCCGATCCGGCCCTGGCGGATTCGCTGGTTTCTGCGCCCGGGGCGAGCGTGAATCCGGCGCAGGTCTGGCCGTTCTTCCTGTCCAGGATATGGGCGGCGGGAGCGGCGGCCATGCTGATCTACGCATTTGTAAGTTTTCTGCTTCTCAGGCACCGCGTGGCGACGGCGACGCTGCTGCGGGGTAATATCCGGCAGAGCGAGCATGTGGATTCGCCGTTTGTGCTGGGGATTTTCCGGCCGGTGATCTATTTGCCGTACGACCTGGCGGACGCGGACCGGGAATATGCGATCGCTCATGAGCAGGCTCACATCCGCCGGAAAGATCACTGGTGGAAGCCAGCCGGGTTCGCGCTGTTGTCCGTATACTGGTTCAATCCTTTGCTGTGGGTCGCGTACGTGCTGCTGTGCAGGGACATCGAGGCTGCCTGCGATGAAAAGGTGATCTGCGGGATGGAAGCGGAGGGCCGCCGGGCATATTCGGCAGCGCTGCTCCACTGCAGCGTCCGCCGCCGGGCCATCACCGCGTGCCCGCTGGCGTTTGGGGAAACGGGAGTAAAGGGGCGTATTAAGAACGTGATGAATTACAAAAAGCCGGCGTTCTGGGTCGTAGTGCTGGCGCTGGCGGCGGCCGGGATCGCGGCGGTCTGCCTGCTGACAGTGCCGGAGCGGGATACTTTTGAACTCCGGATCGATGTTCCGGCGGGCAGTCAGAAGACGTACGTGTATGCGGCCGAGGAGATCTCTCCGACCCGGTCCAAGATCGTCGTCACGTCCGGAGAAAATCTGGGCGACACGGAGGTGGTCCTGGAACCGGTGGAAGCGGCGCAGGGAAATGGCCGCGCGCCTGTCTATCTGACACCCGGAATGTCCGCGGAGCTGGAGGCAGAACAGGGCGGATGGTACCGGCTCGGCGTAAACGTGCAGAATCCGACCGGGGAAGACAAAGTGGTGACGCTCAAAGTCAGACATGTAGAGGTTCGTATCGCATCACAGAAGACCGCGCTGGCGGCATCTGAGTGGTTCGATTATCTTGGCTCATATCCGGATGTGGAGACAGCCATTACGACGGAGCTGCCGGAGTTCCCCGGCATGACGTTCCGCTATGACGGGGGCGAGATCGTTGCCGAGAGAGAAAATGAAGTGCCGCTGCTGCTGGCGAAAGGAATGCCCATCTGGAACGCCTATTTCTGCGACATAAACGGCGACGGCGCGCCGGAGCTCTGCACCACGGTCAGCTTCGGTTCCGGGATCATCGACAACCATATCGTCTGCATGGATATTAAGAACGGGCCGGATTATACGTTATGGGCCCGGGGCGCTTATGATTATACGCTGCGCCTGAATGAGAACGGTCAGCTCTGGGCGGATCAGCGGGCGTATAACAGCGATACGCTGATCGCCACAGGTCCTCTGACGTTCGAGGACGGCGTTCTGCGGATCGGCGGCGGGCAGGGGGCGGCTTCCCTGACG
>CANQYH010000002.1 GCA_947628025.1 uncultured Lachnospiraceae bacterium
GCATGCTCTTAGACTGGGGCGTCCATCTGATCGACCAGATCCTGTGGATGGTGCAGAGCCCGGTCAAGGAGGTCTACACCCACATGTTTTCCGTGAAATTCCCGGATGTGGACGACAATTTTAAGCTGCTGCTGCGCTTCGAAAACGATCTTTCCGTGCTGGTGGAGGTGGACACCTACACCTTTATCAGCCTGCCCCGCTGGCACGTGACCGGCACGGCGGGTACCCTCCAGGTGGACGACTGGAGCTGCGCCGGGAAGATCGTGCGCGCGAAGTCCAGCGTCATGCACTGGGAACCGGGGATCGTCTATACCGCTTCCGGGCCCACGCGCACGCTGGCGCCGCGTCCCAAGGAAACGCTGGAGGAGCTTCCGCTTCCCAAGGTCACCTCGGAGGAGCGGGAATATTACCGCAATTTCCGGGACGCCGATCTGGGAAAAGCGTCCCTGATCGTCAAGCCGGAGGAGGCCCTGCGGGTGATGCGGGTGATCGACGCGGCGTTCCTGTCGGCGGAAACGCGCACCTGCGTGAAAGTGAATCTGTGAAACAGAAAAGGCAACGTTGTTGAAAATGTTCAGATATGGAGGTATGGCATGAAACAGATTAAAGTCGGAACCTGTGTGCCGGGAGACCGCGCGGCGGAGTGGCTGCCGCATATCGCGAAAGCCGGTTTTGAGTGTGTGTCCGTCAATTTTCATATGTCGCTGCAGGGGATCGATCTGGAAGAGCTGGCGAAGAAGGTCCGTGAGATCCTGGACGGGACCGGCGTCTATGTATCGACGCTGGGGTTCTACTGCAATCCGCTGATGTATGAGGAACACAAAAAGATACTGGAGCGCTGCATCGACACGGCGCATCTGTTTGGGGCCAAGAATGTGGCTACCTTTGCGGGCGCTTATGAGGGCCAGCCGGCGGAGAAAGCCGTTCCCCAGTTCGGAAAGGTCTTCGGCGAGCTGTGCAGGCGGGCCGAGAGCGAGGATGTCCGCATTGTGATCGAGAACTGTCCGATGGGCGGTACCTGGGAACACTGTACGTGCAACATCGGTTTCAACCCGAAAGCCTGGGAGATGATGTTTAACGAGGTCCCCTCCGACGCTCTGGGTCTGGAATGGGAGCCCGCGCACCAGTACCGCCAGATGATCGATCCGATCGCGCAGCTCAGGAAATGGGCGCCGAAGATCTACCATCTGCACGGCAAGGATTCGACGGTCGATCTGGACGCGGTGCGGCAGTTCGGCGTCCTGCAGGCGGTCGAGTTCGCCGAGGACCGTCTGCCGGGCTTTGGCGACACCAACTGGCGCGACGTGTTCTTCGTCCTGTTCCGGAACGGCTACGACGGCGACATCTGCATCGAGGGCTATCATGACCCGATCTACCGGAGAGACTGGGAGATGACCGGCCAGCTGCATGCGCTTAACTATCTGAAATGGTGCCGCGGCGGCGATTTTAAGCCGAATCCGTGGGACTGACGGGATTGCGGGAACAAACGGACAAGACGGAAGAAAGGCGGGTGGAACCATGAAATTCGGTTTACTTACGGCAATCTGTGAAGGAATGACTTTTGAGGAGGTCGTGGAGTTTGCGGCGGAGAATCATCTGGAGTGCCTGGAAGTGGCGTGCTGGCCGGCGGCCGGCGCGAAGAGGCGCTACGCGGGCGTGAGCCATATCGACGCGGAACATCTGACGGAGGAGAAAGCGAAGGAGATCCTCGATCTCTGCGCGGAAAAAGGCGTATCGATCTCCTCGCTGGCGTATTATCCCAATACGCTGGACCCCGACCCGGAGAAACGGGCGTACTACACGGCGCATCTGCACGCGCTCATCGACGCGTCCGCCATGCTGGGCGTCAATCTGGTGACGACGTTTATCGGCCGTATCCCGGACAAGACGGTGGCGGAGAACCTGGAAGAGGCGAAAAAGGTATGGACGCCGGTCCTTGCGCACGCGGAGGAAAAAGGCGTGCGGATCGGCATCGAGAACTGTCCCATGTGGTTTACGGACGACGAATGGCCTGGCGGGCAGAATATCATGAGCACGCCGGCCAACTGGAGAAAAGTATTTGCGCTCCTGGACAGTCCGAATCTGGGCCTGAATTACGATCCCTCCCATTTTGTGTGGCAGCAGATCGATTATATACGTCCCCTGTATGAGTTTAAGGACAGGATCTTCCACGTCCATTACAAGGACATCAAGGTCCGCAGGGACAAGCTGGCGGATGTGGGCGTGATGGCCAATCCGCTGGAGTACATGACGCCGAAGATCCCGGGCCTGGGCGATGTGGACTGGGGAAAATTCGTTTCCGCGCTGACGGATATCGGTTTTGACGGCTGCGGCGTGATCGAAGTGGAGGACAAGGCGTTTGAGGATTCTCTGGACAGCGCCAAGCGGGCGGTGCTCCAGAGCGCCAGATATCTGAGAAATTTTGTCGGCTGAGAAAGGAGAGAACGCAGTATGAAAATCGGATTGCAGCTGTTTACGGTCCGCGATCATATCCGGACCGGCGAGGATATGGCCGAGGTCCTGAAGAAAGTAAAGGCCATGGGGTACGAGGGCGTGGAATTCGCCGGGTATGCCGGGCTGAAACCGGAGGAAGTGCGGAAAGCGCTGGACGAGGCCGGCATCGAGGCGGTCTCTTCCCATACCGGCATCGACGAACTGGAATCCTCCGCGGAGGAGGCGCTTGCGTACGCGCTCGCCTCCGGCGCGAAGTTTATGGTGTGTTCGTATGCGTCTACCGACACGAAAGAGAAGCTGCTCCGGGTGGAGCGGGTCATGAAAAACGTGCGCTCCCTGGCGGAGCCGCACGGCATCACGGTGGGGTACCATAACCATTCCCATGAGTTTAAGCCCCTGAGCGACGGGACCGTGCCGATCGAATACATTGCCGGACATGCCTGCAAGCTGGAGCCGGATACCTATTGGGTGTATTACGCGGGAACGGACCCCGCGGATTTTCTGCGGGAGCACGCGGACCGGATCGCCCTGGTCCATCTGAAAGACGGCAGCACGGACGGAAAGCCCTGCGCTGTCGGCGAAGGCAGCAACGACGTCGCGGGGATCCTCAAAGCCGCCGAAGAGCTGGGGACGGAATGGGTGATCGTGGAGAACGACAATCCGGTACCGGACGGGCTTTCGGACGCGAAGCGGAGCATAGACTGGCTGAAAACGCACTTTATGTGAGGAAAGGACAGAAATGATTGCAAATTATCATACGCATACGCCCCTTTGCAACCACGCGGAGGGCGCGGAACGGGAGTATGTGGAGAAAGCCATCGAGGGCGGAATGAAGATCCTGGGCTTCTCTGACCACACGCCGAATCCGTATCCGATGGGGTTTGCCCACCACGACAGGATGAGCCTGGAGGAAATGGACGTCTATGTGAAGACGGTGCTCGATCTCCGGGACGAATACAAAGACGAGATCGAGATCCATCTGGGACTGGAAGTGGAGTACTACGCGGATCATTTTGAGAAGCTGCTGGAATTTACGAAAAATTACCCGGTGGAGTATTTCCTGCTGGCGCAGCATAGCCTGGAGGACCGTCCGGGCGACCTGAACAAGGAGCAGCTGAAAGATCCGTACTATCTGGACCGGTACTGCGATATCGTGATCGAGGCGATGCATACGGGGCGGTTTACTTACGTGGCGCATCCCGACGTGTTTAAGTTCCTGGGGGACCCGGCGCTTTACGATGCGCCCAACCGCCGCCTTTGCAGGTGCGCGAAAGAACTTGGGATCCCGCTGGAGATCAATTTCAATGGACTGCGGAAAAACAGTTATTATCCCCGGGAGCAGTTCTGGCGGATCGCCGGGGAAGAGGGCTGCACCGCGATCTTCGGGTCGGACGCCCACCGGCCGGATCTGGTCTGCCAGCCTGAGACGGAGAAGCACGGGCGGGAGATGGCGGACCGATGCGGGCTGCGGCTGATCGATACGGCGGAATTGAAAGACCCGTTCCTGAGGGGCCGGACGGCATGAGCCGCGTACCGGAAGACGGAAAGAAGAGTAAAGGTATGGAGGGTATGATGACATCGTTGGGCAGGACGTACTCTGTGCGGGAGTTCGGCGCGGCGGGCGACGGCGTAACCGATGACACGCGGGCGATCCAGCGGGCGATCGACGCATGCGGCGGGGCAGGCGGCGGGACCGTGTACGTCCCGCCCGGCGTCTATTTTTCCGCGACCTTGAATATGCGCAGTTATGTGACCCTCTATCTGGAGGCGAACGCCCGCCTGCTGATCAGCCCGGGTCCGGAGGGATATCCCGATCCGGGCCCGGACAGTTATGTCCGCACGCTGGGAAGCAACTGCGAACGGATCTTCCTTCACGGGAAACGGATCGAACAGGCGGCGCTGCGGGGGTCCGGCGTGATCGACGGCCATCTGGGGGATAATAATGACGAGAAAAACTCCTGGGAGGGCATTACGATCCTCTTTGAACAGTGTAAGGGGATCACAGTGGAAGGGATCGAGATCGTGCGAGCGCCCAACTGGACGCTGGCCTTTTTCGGCTGCAATCATGTGAACGTGTTCCGTCTCCGGATCCTGGACAGCCGGAAGGATGGCATCAATCCCGTGTGCTGTCAGAACGTCCTGATCGACGGCGTATACATCCGGGGAACGTACGACGATCCCATCTGCATCAAAAATGAGAGTCCCGGGTACCTCTATGAGACGAGGCCGGACTGCGGCTTTCTCTCGGAGAACATCCTTGTAGCTAACGCGGTCGTGGAGGATACCCACGGCCATCCGGCGGTGAAGATCGGCACGGGGACGGCGGGCGTTTTCCGCAATATCCTGGTGCACGACTGTGTGTTTAACGGGACCGGAGCCGCGTTCTGCATCCAGCTGGTGCGGCCGGACATCGAGGGGCAGGCGGAACGGCTGATCGAGAATGTGCGTCTCTCCAATCTGGCGGTCAGGAACTGCGATTGCCTGATCGACGTGACGGAGCTGGACGTGAACCGGCCCATCATCCGCAATCTTACCCTGCAGAATGTGACCGCGCAGGGCTTAAAGATGCTTTCCCGCATACGGGGGACGAAAGACGCGCCCATCGGACGCGTGGAGCTGAGGGATCTTTTCTTTGACCGGGCGGAACGGATGGACTGTCTGCTGGAGGCGGCCTGGGTAGACGGGCTTACGGTGGACGGCGCGGTGACGGAAAGAGGGAGATCCGGCGCGGCCGGGCCCTGCGGGGCGGTGTTGTCCCTGGAGAACTGCCGGCGCGTCAGGGCGGGAGGCTTTGTCACGGACGGCGGGCTGACCGCGCTGGCCCTGAGAGGGCCGTATACGGAAGATATCTTCCTTTGCGACGACGGGACGGCCGGGTACGGGGCGGCGGATCCCGCGTCCGGTCAGGCTGAGGAGACGGGCGCTTTGGCGGACGCGCTGACCGTCTCCGCCGGGACGCCGGACGGCGCCGTATTCCCGAGGGTGTCGCGGTTCTGCCTGGAAGCTTTCGAGGGGCCGGGGACGGTCCGGCCGGGCGAACCGGTCGCGGGGACGCTGCGGATCCGCAACGAGGGCGGCTCCGGTTACTGGTCGGCGGACATTACTGCGGACGGGGCGGTCCTCGCTCCTGTCCGCATGTGGCTGCGCCGCGACGAGATCCGGACGGTTCCTTTCTTTGCGGGACCGCTTTACCGGCCGGGCGCGTACCGGATCGGGCTGGCGCAGCGGCAGTTTCGGCTGGAGGTGCTTCCTGCCGCCGCGGATATCCGGCTCGATCCCCGATTCGAGATCGGCGGGAAAGGAGACCGGCTGGAATTCAGGCTCCGCGCGTTCAACGCGGGAGGAGCGGCCGGTGAGAAGCTCCAGGAGCTGCGGCGCGGCGGAAAGCTCCTCGATGCCGGCGTGTTCCGCTTAGGGCCGGGAGAGGGCGGGGAGCTGCTCCTTAAAACGGACGGCCCGGAGACGGAAGAACCGTACGTCCTGCCCGGCGCCGCGGAATGGGGCTATCGGTTAGCGTCCAATACGTTTGCCGGGTACGAGGCGGAAGAAAACCGCATCGCCATTACGGCGGGCGGAAAGCAGTATACGACGGTCGGCGATTTTGAAAAAGAAAACCTGGTGGAATACGCCGCTCTTTACAAGCGGGTGGCCGGGGATTTCACGGCGACCGTGCGGCTGCTCTCCCAGGAACCCAGCGGCCAGTATGCGTTCGCCGGGCTGATCGTCTGCAACGACATGAGCCGCGCCGAACGGGAAAAGGGCCTGGTGCTCCTGACCAGCTCTCCCAAATACGGTTCCATGGGGCTGTGGCGGGCGGACTGCGACGGCGATGGGCGCACGGAAGCCATCGAATACGGGAGCCTTGGCCCGGGCGAATGGATGCGGATCGTAAAGACCGGGAAGAGCTTCCAGGCCTTTGTCAGCGGGGACGGTAAGAACTGGAAAGCCTGGCGTGTCTTGCAGGTGGACGCTGCCGCCGGGGAGCAGGACGTGGGTCTGTTCGCCTACGCCAACAGCGCGGCGGATCGGCCGGGCCGGGCGGAATTTTCGGATCTTTCCATCCGCCGCTGAGTCACCTGCCGTCGAGCCGCGGAGCGCTTTCGCTCCCGCTCGTAAGAGGGCTGGAGGCGGTGGGCCTGACGGAGGAGAGCGCACGCTTGGCCAGGGATCTGAAAAAGAGCGATACGTCGGCGTACAGAGCCGCGGTGACCAGGGATACGGGCGTCCGTCTCACGGATCAGGAGGACGCTCTGACTGCCGCGGGCGCGCTGCACATGATGATCCGGGAGGGCTGTTCCCTGGAACAATGCTTTGAGGATACGGCCGCCCGTTCCGCGCAGCGTGCGCAGGCGGGAGCGGATCTGCGCGCCTTTTGGGAGGAGAGCCCGCGGACGTCTGAAGAGTCTGCGGTCCGCTACGGCAAATGGTTCCGGATGGCCGGGGACGCTCTTTTGAGCCAGAAAATGCCGGACCTCGATCTTCTGAACCGTTCGGATTTTTTGCAGTCTCATTCGCAGATCATGAGGATGAAGCAGATGGCGTCCGATTATCTGTTCCTCATAAACGACTGGAAAGAGGATCCTGCGTTCCGGCAGGCCTTTGCGGGGAGCGTTCCCTGGGACCAGGAGTATACAGACCGGATCTATAATTCGCTGCATGCGGTGAGGACTTTCTGCGATCAACTGCTGCAGATGAACGACGAGACACTTCCGCTGGCCCAGCGCGCGGCCTCTAAACTGATCGTGGAACAGTACGCCGGACAGTTTCGCGGGAAGAGCCTGACGGAGATCGGCGAGGCGGTCTACGGTCAGGAACTGCTCCGCCAGGGCGCGGTTTATGCGCTTGAGCTTCAGGACCTGATGGCGGTCGACGCGCAGGGACATGAATATGCAGAGGACAGCGACTGGAATCGTCTGACCGGCGATTGGCTGAGAGGGGACGCGCCCAGACCGTTCCAGGAAGAGGGACTGGCCGCCATTCTTGACACTCCGGCGGATACAGCCAGGGTCGGCCATCTGCGGCTGGACGCTTTGGCGCGCGACGGGCTCTCCCCTGTGTTCGACGCAGACGCGGCCGAGACGCTGTTCCGGCCGTCCGACTGGTCTGACCCGGCGGTCAGCCGGGACGCGGCGGAAACGTTTGACCGTTTGTTTTCTGATACCCTGGGTAAAATGGGATCGCTTCTGCTGACTCCGGAGATGAAAGCGGCGCAGATCACGTCCCTGACGCAGCTGTTTTATATCGACGGGAAACCGGTCGACGAGTATTTAAAGGAAAATAATCTTTCGGAGACGGAGGAGAACCGCAAGGCCGCGGTGGTCCGGGCCTGCAGCCGGGCAAGAGAGCATGTGGAGATGGCGGCGCTGACAGCGGAGACATTTGACGGGAAAGAACATCTGGTTCCTGCAGTGATCGAGGTAAAAGCGGAC
The DNA here is from genome assembly GCA_947628025.1 of uncultured Lachnospiraceae bacterium. GTDB lineage: Bacteria > Bacillota > Clostridia > Lachnospirales > Lachnospiraceae > UBA3402. The sequence goes on from CANQYH010000002.1 coordinate 7,884, forward strand.
CTGAAAGCCTTTGACCGGATGGCCGGTTTTTTCGACCGGAAGCGTTCCAGCCGGGCCCATTCCCTGTATCAGGACGCTAAAGGGAAAGACGAGCGCCAAAATGCGATCAAAGAGAATCTGAGCCGGCGTGTCCTGAACGGCATTTCCGCCAGCGCGGCGGCCGAGGCCGGCAGATATAGGAATGATAAGTATTCTATGGGAGATCCGGCAGTCAAAGCGGCCTTTTTTGGGCTCGGAGGCGACGGCGAGGTATTTGACAGGGTGGAGGAGTCGGGTACGTTTAAAATGTCTTCCCGTCAGCTTCCCGAGGAGCAGCGGCCCCTTTTTGAGCGTCTTCAGAAGCTGTCCCGGATGAAAGTCACCACCCAGACGGATCACTCATCTCCCGTGCAGGAAGTGCCTCTGTTAGGCCGTGAGCTCCTGAGAGGAAATGGCGGCGGCCTGACGATGTTCGCCGGTCTGATCGCGATGTCGAGGAATCCGCAGATCCGGCTGGCGGATCTGGTAGATTCCGATCGGTTTTCCGCTGAGAAGCTGCAGGCGGGCGGCGATCTGCTGGATGCGCTGGAACAGATCCAGGAGCATCCGGACAAGATCGCGTCCCTGATTGCGTCCGCGGCGGTCACGCTGTCGGGACTCGATTACCGGCAGGAGCTGCTGTATGCCGTAGGGGCTGATCCGGCCGACCCGCAGCTGGCTTCCGAGGAGGGCGTGCGGGAGCTGATGGCCGATTCCGGCAGGCGGACGCAGCTCATGGATTTCAGCAGGTTCCTGGCTGCGTATACGAGAGGCGCTTACCAGATGCTGGGGCGGCCGTTCGGATCTACGGATTATCAGATCCGCTTTGATCAGGGAAAAGTCCTGGGCAGGGACCAGGCCGGTTCGGAGCCCGCGGAGTCCCCGACGTTGATGGAGACGGTCTATCGGAACGTGCAGCGGCATATGACGGAAGAACAGAGAGAGCAGTGCGGGCGTTTCCGTGAAAACGCAGTTGCGTTCAATACCGGCCAGGCTTTCCGTGATGTCTCCACCGGCGAGACGTTTCTGCATACAGGGGTCGCGGAGCCTGATGCCTATTCCACCGTTATCGCCAGCTACGCCCAGACGTACCTTGAAGTGGAGCAGATCCTCTGCGGCGCGGGGAAACCGGCGGACTGGGAGAGAAAAGGTTCGGACGGCAAGGATCAGTACAAAGCCTACATAACGGAGTATTATGACAGGAATAGGACGGAGGCGGCCGCTGTCCTGCAGGAAATCTATAAGCAGGGAGGATGCCCTGCCGCGCTGCGGTCGCTTACCAGTGCCTTTGAGAGAGATCAGCAGGTGGATTTTTCACTGAGAAACGCGGCTTCCGCAGAACCGCAGGTCGAGGTAGAAAGTCCGGTGAGTACAGAGCCGCAGGCCGGGGCAGGAAACCCGGTGAGTACGGAGCCGCAGGCTGGATCGGAAGGCCCGGTGAGTTCTGGGCCGCAGGCTGGATCGGAAAGTCCGGTGAACTCGGAGCCACGGACCACGCCGGAACAGCCAGTATCCGAGCCATCGCAGGAGAGCGAAAAACCGGTCAAGCGGCAGCTCGGATTCAATCGCCTGCTGCAGATCGACGAAGCCGAAAAGATCGTAAAAACCAGGCCGCGCAGCAACTCTCTGCCGCCGGCGCCGCCCGAAAAAAAGCCATTGCTTCCCGGGAACGGCCGCACGACGGAGGGACCGCGTACGGATCCTCCTAAAAAAGGTCTGAAATCGTGATATTTTAGAAATGAAAATGCTGCCCCCGCTCTGGCGTTCACGTCAGGGCGGGGGTTTTGATTACGTAACAATCGTTTGGTTCTGCAAGTATTTTATTTGCTTTTTTGATAGATACCGGATATAATAAGACTCAGAAAGCCGTTTTGCATTGCGCAGGGCTTTTCAGGGCAGCATCTGCGATACCTGCCGCAGAGCCAGGGTGGGAGGAGATTTTACCACGGGAGGTGTTAGTTTGGATGCTGTCATGAGAGACACGGTATCGGCCGCGGGGCAGAAAGCTCGGTACGACGAGCAGGTGAAAAAGCTTCTGGGCCACAAAACCGTTCTGGCCTATATCCTGATCCACACAGTGGATGAGTTCAAAGGGATGCGGCCAGGGGACGCGGCGGAATTGATCGAGGGAGAACCTATGATCGGGGTGGTCCCGGTGGAGCCGGGACGGACGAACGCGGAAATTACGGATGATAAGGAACCAGAGTATGCGGACGCGCGGACGGAAGATAAGAGATGGGAGAAACCAGGGAAACCGCCCGGCCGTCGGATCGTCGGATTCAATACGGAGCAGGGAGAGATCCAGGAGGGCCGGGTGTATTTTGATATCGTGTTCTATGCGCGGACGCGGGACGGCCTGGCACAGATCATTGTCAATCTGGAGGCGCAGCAGAGGGAGAGACCGTCAGAGTATCATGTGTTGAACCGGGCGCTCTTTTATGTGTGCCGCCTGGTGTCTTCGCAGAAAGAGCGCGATTTTACCGGAGTGGATTTTGACGCAATGAAGCGCGTGTATTCGATCTGGATCTGCATGGGCCGGAAAGAGAACAGTATGGAATACGTGCATCTGACAAAAGAGGCGCTGCTCGGTTCGACGGGCTGGGCCGGCCTGACGGAGCTGCTGAACGTGGTGCTGATCGGATTGTCGGAGGAGATCCCGCAGCATGATGAGAAGTATGAGCTGCATCGTCTGCTGGGCACGATATTATCGCAGGAGATGCCGGAGAGGGAGCGCCTGGAGATCCTGGACGCGGAATATGAGTTTTCGGAGGACGAGAGTGTAAGAAAGGATGTGAAAGCGATGTGTAACCTGAGCGAGGGGATCTGGGAAAAGGGCCTGGAGAAAGGTCTGGCGCAGGGGATGGAAAAGGGCCTGGAGAAAGGTTTGGCGCAGGGGCTAGAGAAAGGCTTGGCCCAAGGTATGGAGAAGAGTCTCACCGATATCATTTTAAATATGTACCGAAAAGGCTATGACTCTGCGCTGATCGCCGACGCAGTGAATAAGAGCGTCCCCGAAGTGCAGGCCATGATCGAAAACGCGCTGGCACTGGTAAACGTTTGAGATAAACGATTGGCGGTTGTTTTAATTTGCATAGACGCGAAAGCCGTGAAACATTCATAAAATCTCTCATAACTTCTGGTAAAATCTTTCAAGAGATGCTATACTATAACAAGCTATGTCTTTTGGCTGGCGAAACTATGAAACAACAATGGAAAGGAACGTCTCACTATGCAGGCAATCCTGTTGGCGGGCGGGCTGGGGACGAGGCTCAGGAGCGTGGTCAGCGACCGGCCCAAGCCCATGGCCCCTATCTGCGGCCGACCTTTTATGGAATATGTGATCCGGGAACTGAAAAGCCACGGCGTAGAGGAAGTGATCTTCGCAGTCGGTTATAAGGGTTCCATGGTGGAGGAATATTTTGGCGGCGGGGAAGCGTTCGGGATCCGGGCTTCCTACGCCTATGAGGAGACGCTTTTGGGGACGGCGGGAGCGATCCGCAACGCGTCCCGGTGCATGACCGGGGACGAGGCGCTGGTGCTGAACGCCGATACATTTTACCGGATCGATTATCAGAGGCTTTCGCGGCTGAAAGAGGAGAAAGGCCTGGATATGGCGCTGGTGCTGCGGCAGGTGCCGGATATCTCCCGCTACGGGGAGGCGGTGCTGACGGATTCCATGCTGACGTCTTTCAATGAAAAGACCTCCGAGGCCCGGCCGGGGACCATCAACGGCGGAGTGTATCTGCTGACGAAAGCGCTGATCGATCAGATTCCGGAGGGAAAGGTTTCTTTGGAGAATGATATGATCCCGCTCTGGCTGAAAGAGGGGCGGGCGATCGGCGGATTCGTCAACGACGGTTATTTCATCGATATCGGGATCCCTGAGGATTATTACCGGTTTATGGACGACGTGGAGAAAGGGGTTATTGCATGGTAATCCGCGGAAGAGCGCCGCTGCGGGTCAGTTTCGGCGGCGGAGGTACGGACGTGGCGCCGTTCTGCGAGGAGCAGGGGGGCGCGGTGATCGGCAGCACGATCAATAAATATGCTTATTGTTCGATCGTTCCCAGGGAGGATGACCAGATCGTCGTCCATTCTCTGGACTTCGATATGACGGTAAAATACAACACGAAAGAAAACTATGTCTATGACGGGCGGCTGGATCTGGTGACGGCTGCGCTGCGGGCCATGGACATCAAGCAGGGCTGCGAGGTCTATCTCCAGTGCGACGCGCCTCCCGGTTCCGGCCTGGGGACTTCGTCTACGGTCATGGTGGCGCTTCTGTCGGCCATGGGGCGCTGGAAAGGCGTGGAGACGGACGGTTACGCGCTGGCGGATCTGGCTTACCATGTGGAGCGCGAGGATCTGAAGATCGATGGCGGGTACCAGGATCAGTATATGTCCACGTTTGGCGGCTTCAATTTTATCGAGTTTCACGGCCGCAACGATGTGGTGGTCAATCCTCTGCGCATCCGCAAGGATATTTACCATGAACTGCAGTATAACCTGCTTTTGTGCTACACGGGCGGCGTTCATGTGTCGGCCAATATCATCCGGGACCAGGTCAGCAATTATGAGAAGAAAGACGCGTTCGACGCCATGTGCGAGGTGAAAGCGCTGGCCTACGCGATGAAGGACGAGCTTTTAAAGGGAAATTTAAACAGCTTCGGCCGCTTGCTGGATTACAGCTGGCAGAGCAAGAAGCGCATGAGCAGCAAGATCTCCAATCCGCAGATCGATACGCTCTATGAGGAGGCCATGAAAGCGGGAGCCCTGGGCGGCAAGATCCTGGGGGCCGGCGGAGGCGGGTACCTGCTGATGTATTGTCCGTATAATGTCCGCCATAAGGTGGCTGCCCGCCTGGAGATGATGGGCGGGCAGCTGACGGACTGGGTGTTCGAGCTGCGCGGAGCCCAGGCGTGGATCTCGGACGAGGACCGGTGGCATTACGACCGTGTCAGCGTCCACATGCCGGACCGCGTGTACGAATTTCCCGTGTGAGAGGACAGGCCATGGACAAAGTAGTATTTCTGGACCGCGACGGCACGATCAACGAAGAGGTCCATTACCTGCACAGGCCGGAGGACCTGCATATATTGCCGGGAGCGGCCGAAGGGATCCGACTGCTGAAAGAAGCGGGGTTTAAAACTGTGGTCGTCACCAATCAGGCCGGCGTCGCCAGGGGATATTATACCTGCGAGGATGTGGAGGCCTTGCACCGGTACCTGAATCAGGAGCTGGAGAAAACGGGCGGCCATATTGACGCGTTTTACTATTGTCCCCATCATCCGGTCCATGGGATCGGTATTTATAAAAAAGCGTGCCGCTGCCGCAAGCCGGGGATCGGGATGTACGAGATGGCGGAGCGGGATTTTGCGGTGGACAAGGCCCATTCCTATATGATCGGAGATAAGCGGCTGGATATTGAGGCCGGGCACAATTACGGCGTGGAATCGATCCTGGTGGGCACCGGTTACGGCAGCGAACTGAAGAGTGAGGCGGAGGAAAACGGGGAAAAACCGTTTTACGATTACTATGCCGGGGACCTGCAGGCGGCTGCCGGGTACATTATAGAAAAAGAGAGAGGGCGGCGTTAGAGCCGCGAGAATTTATGAAAGAATACAGACATTTAAAAGAATTAACAGAAAGATATCCGGCGCTGGAGCCCGAGAGCGTGTCCATCTGCCGGGTTTATGAGATGATCCGGGATGCGTTCGCTTCCGGCGGGAAGCTGCTGATCGCCGGGAACGGCGGGAGCGCCGCGGACGCGGAGCATATCGCCGGCGAATTGATGAAAGGCTTTGTGAAAGAGAGGCCCGTGCCGCGGGAGATGGCGGAGAAATTCCGGGAGGCGGATCCGGAGAGCGGGCAGCTGCTGGCGGACAAGCTGCAGGGCGCGCTTCCGGCGTTTGCGCTGACGGGTCAGATCGGATTGTCCACGGCGTTTTTAAACGATGTGGACGGCAGGCTGGTGTTTGCCCAGCAGGTCTATGGCTATGGACAGGAAAGGGACGTGCTTCTGGCCATCTCCACCTCCGGCAATTCGGAGAATGTGTACCTGGCCTGCGTGGCCGCCAGGGCGAAAGGGATGAGCGTCGTCGGTCTGACGGGACGAGACGGCGGCCGGATCGGGCGGATGGCAGACGCGTCGGTCGTAGTTCCGGAAAGGGAGACGTATAAGATCCAGGAACTGCATCTGCCGGTCTATCACGCGCTCTGCCTGGAATTGGAGGAGTATTTTTTCTGACGGCGCGCATGGACGGAAGATGCGGAAAGCGTTCCGGCCGGCGGCATTGCTGAGAAAAAGGAGAAAACCGTATGAAGTTTCATACATTTGTGATCTGTGCCTATGGGGAGTCGCCGTATCTGGAGGCCTGCGTACGGTCGCTTCAGGGGCAGACGGTGCTGTCGGAGATCCTCTGCGCGACCTCTACGCCCAACGCCCACATCGATGCGGTCATGAAGAAGTACGGGATCTCGGTCCGGGTGCGCGAGGGGAAGAGCGACATCCAGGAAGATTGGAATTTCGCCCTGGCCCAGGCGGAGTCGGAGTCGGAGTATGTCACCCTGGCCCATCAGGACGACCTGTACGGGCGGCATTATGTAGAAGAACTGTTTGAGGCATATACCCGCTATCCGGACATGACGCTTTTTACGACGGACGCGGTCCATATCCGGCATGGAAAGCTGGAGCGCTACGGCGTGAAGCGGACAGTGAAGAAGCTCCTGCGGCTGCCTCTCCGGCTGAGACCCTGGGCGGACCGGGAGGCGGTCAAGATGGGCGCGCTGCGGTTCGGCAATCCGATCATGTGTCCCTCCTGTGCGTACCGGGTACATTATCTGCCGGATCCGGTCTTTCATTCGGAATACCGTTATGCGCTGGACTGGGACTGCCTGGTGGATCTGGCGAAATGGCCGGGGAGATTCGTCTGCACAGAGAAACCGCTGCTGCTTTACCGCGTTCATGACGCTTCGGAGACGGAAGCCTGCATCCGCGATCACCGGCGGGAGACGGAGGAACGGCGGATGTTTGAGCGGTTCTGGCCCGATTGGATGGTCCGGGTGTGGATGAAATACTATAAAAAGGCATATGCGGAGTACGATGTATGAGAAAGCCGGCCCGCTGACCGGATGGGAGCGGCGCTGCAGATGAAGCGGCGGCGGAACCGGTGCGTCCGCGGTTGGAACCGTGTGAAGTTTGGAAATTTTGCCCCTGGTCTATCCGGAGCGGGGAACAGAAATAGAGGAGAAACAGGATGGAAAAAATGCCCTCGGCGTACAGAAAAAGGTCTGCGGTGCTGCGGTACCGCTGGCGGGAAGAAGCGCTGGTACTTTTAGCCCTGACCGCGTTCGCGTTTTTCATTAACAGGGGCGTGGAACTGAAAGGGCTGGCCGGGGACGATCTGCAGCTCTGGCTCTCTTACGAGGAGCAGCCGTTTTGGAAATTTATGTTTCCTGTCGGGACCCCTTATTTCCGTTTTGTTTATAATCTGCTTTCATATATCGAATTGAGCCTAGCAGGGAGCCATGTGGATTGGTTCCTGACCGTCAATCTCCTGGTCAACAGTATGATCGCATATACGGTGTTCCGCTTTGCCAGGCGGCTTTCCAATCAGGGGCTGGTCGGATTTATCGCCGGTATTTTGTACCTTTGGTCCGGAATGTCCTGTTACCAGATCGCCCAGGTTTTGGGGCTGATGGAAAGCATGGCACTCTGGACGGCGATCGGCATTCTCTATTGCGTTTATCGTTATGTCAACGATCAGGAAGAAGAGAAAGGGTTTTATTATATCGCCTGCGCCCTGTATTTTGCCGTCTGCTTCATTCACGAACGCTATATGGTATTGCTGCCGCTGCCTTTCGTGGCGCTTTTGATGCGGAAAAACCGGCGCCTGTTGGATTGGGCTCTTCCGGCGGCGCTTTTCGCGCTGGTACAGCTGATCCGGCTGGCGGCGATCGGGACGCTGTTGCCTGCAGGCACAGGCTATACGAGCGTCGCAGAAACGTTTGAGCTGAAACAGGCGGTTGTTTTTGCATTCCAGCAGATTTTATATATGCTGGGCATCAATCTGGGACCGGAGTATCTCTGCGCTTTGTCGTGGGCGAATACCCCGCGGCTGGTGAAGCTGGCCGTGGCAGCCGCGGTCCTGGCGCTGGCGTTTTTGATCGTCCTTTATGTGATACGGATCGTGAAAGATAGGGAGGAGCGGCCGGTCTATCTGAAAAATTCCCTGCTGTTTATCCTGTTTATCGGCCTTTGCGTTGCCTGTTCCAGCGTGACGGTCCGGCTGGAACTGCGGTGGATCTATGTGTCCATGACCGCTGCCTGGCTGTTCCTGGCATATATGTGCGGCGTACTTTCCGGGACGGCCGCTTTTGAGGACGCCGTGGGCAAGCGCCCGGCGGAGGCCTACCGGATGGACTATCAGGGTAGAATGATGTGCCTGACCGGACTTCTGATCTATGCGGCGCTGACCGGTTTCGTAGAGACCAGTTACCGCGAATATTATCCTAACATTTATTTCTGGCATCAGCAGCAGCAGTACAATTCTCTGGCGGAGGAGACCTGGGAAAAATACGGAGAGGATGTGTTCGGGAAAAAGATCTATATCCTGAAGAACACATATAATGTTTCGGATTTTTATGCAAGTACGTTTTTTAAGACGTTCGATAAGGAAAAAAAGGCGGAGGGGACAGAGGTTCGATTTGTGGACAGCATCCGAGACTTCGGCCTGGTCACGAATAATATGCTGGTTCTAAGGGAAGATCCTGCGTTCTATGCGTATCAGGATATCACCGATATGGTGCGGAATCTGAAGTGCGAGCCGGTCTACGGCTATTATCGGGACGGCTGGATGGATGAGAGCGCGAAAGTGCGGATCATGGCCGGCGGTACCGGCGTGATCCACCTGCAGCTTTTGTACCCGGGAGTTATGGAGGGCACGGAAGAAACGGAGATTACGATCAACGGGGAATCGGTGCGTACTGTGAAGATCGATCAGAGTATTCTGGATCTGGATCTGTCCGCGGAGCCTTATCAGATCGTGGAGTTGACGTTTGAGAATAATTTTTATCTGAAAGACGCGCAGGAGCAGAGAGGCGAGAAACGATTTTCCATGATCGTGAATTTTACGGCGGATTAGGAGCTGCGGTGTGAATATACAAAAAGAAAAGGAGCGGGATCGTATGAAAGAGCGGAGATGGTATTATCTCATGCCGCTGATCGGCGTAGTTTTTTTGATCCGATATGTGTTCAGTGCGTTTTATGATGTAGTATATTCGGATTACATCCGTCTGGTCAACAGTTATCTGCCGGATGTGTGGAACGCGGCCAAGTTTTTCGTGCCGGATATTTTAACCAGGACGCCGGTTACGTATCTGGCCAGGATCATTAATACGACGTTTTTTAACTATCAGATCTCGTTTGATCAGGTATCCGGCGTGCTGTGGCTGGGAGTGTGCGCCGCGCTGGTGGTGGCCTATGGAAATAAAAGAAACATCCGCCTGCCGTGGATCGCGGCGGCGATGGCGGCGTTATTCAGTCTGGGCAAGTGGGAGATGCTGATCAATGGCAGCGCCTGGGTCCATTTCCTGGCGTTTGCCGGTTTTTATTATCATTATCTGATCCTGGACCGCGTATGGAGCGGAGAGGCGAAGAAGAATGACCGAAAGAAGCTGCTTTGTCTTCCCTGGATCCTGATCCTCTTTGTTACGGGGCCTTACTGCGCGATCTACGTGATGGTGATCTGGCTGTCCAGCGCTCTGAAATGCCTGCTTACCTGGCTGGAGGAAAAGCGGTTTAACCGGGAATATGCGGAATATGCGGTTTCTGCGGCGGTTCCGTTCTTTCTCTACCTGCTCAGCAACGCGGCTGCGGACGGGACGCTCCCCGCGGGAGCTTACGATATCCCGCTGCTGACGCAGCTTCTGGATACGCCGGGATTTTTTGCACGGTTTATATTGAAATCGTTTGCGTCTGTGATCGTGGACGCGGAGTACGCCCGGAGCGCATTCTCTACGAATACGCCGTATCTTGTCCTGGGAATGCTGGTGATCGCCGCGTATGTATGGGCGCTCTGGTATCAATACCGGTACCGGCTGTATGAGGAGTCGATCCTGCCTCTTCTCTTTATTGGAGCCGGCGGGATGAATCATCTGCTGATTCTGCTCGCACGATGGAATTTTTTGGATGAGACTTATGGCATGAGCTCCCGATACGCGCTGCAGTTTCAGACCGGGATATTGGGAATATTCCTGACATTTGCCCTGGTATGGAAAAAACAGAGAGAGGGCGCGGAGGCGGGAGGGAAAAAGAATGCGCTGCGTTCCGTGCGGATTGTGGCGGCCCGCGGCCTGATGCTGGCGTTTATCATTCTGGTGGTTGACGGAAACATCGACACCACTCGGCGGGAACTGGATAAGGCTTACTACCGGAGGGCGGTCTGCGTGGAGCGCGCCATGGTGGCGTTGGATTTTGAGAACAAGACGGACGATGAGTTACGGAAGTCGTTCGAGTTCCGTACGAGTCTGCCGGAGAGCGGCCAGATGGTGCGAAATGCGCTGACGATCCTGAAAGAAAACGGCTGGAATATCTTTCGTGACGGCGTAGACGCAGAGGCGCTGAAAGAGGAAGCGGCCCGGCTGGCGGAAGGACGATAAAGGAGAAGCAAGATGAAAGTTGTGATTCTGGCGGGTGGATTCGGGACCCGGATCAGCGAGGAGAGCCACCTGAAACCGAAACCGATGATCGAGATCGGCGGCTATCCTATCCTGTGGCACATTATGAAATATTATTCGGAGTTTGGATTTCATGAGTTTGTGATCTGCCTGGGCTACAAACAGTATGTAGTCAAGGAATTTTTCGCAGATTATTTTCTGCATACCTCCGATGTGACGTTCGATCTGGCCAATAACCGGATGGAGGTTCATAACAATTACACAGAGCCGTGGAAAGTCACGCTGGTGGATACGGGGCTGAACACGATGACCGGCGGACGTGTGAAGCGGATCCAGCCTTTTGTCGGAGACGAGCCTTTTATGCTGACGTATGGGGACGGCGTATGTGATGTGGATCTGCATGCGCTGCTGGCGTTCCACCAGTCCCACGGACGGATCGCCACGATCACGACGGTAAATATCGCGCAGATGAAAGGCGTGCTGGATATCGATGAGGATAACCGGGTCCGGTCGTTCCGTGAGAAAAATACGGAGGACGCCACGCTGGTCAACGGCGGGTTTATGGTGATGAACCCGGAGATCTTCGGATACCTGGAAGACGATACAACGGTCTTTGAACAGGGACCGATGCAGCGCCTGGCGGCGGAGGGGCAGCTGATGAGCTACCATCATACCGGGTTCTGGCAGTGCATGGATACCCAGCGGGAGATGAAAAAGCTGGAGACGCTTTGGGACAGCGGCCGCGCGCCCTGGAAAATATGGAAATAGGAGAGAACATATATGGAAAATATGCCGGCGATTTGGGAGAAACTCCGTTCCTTTTATCAGGGACGGCGGGTGCTGATGACAGGTCATACCGGGTTTAAGGGCGGATGGCTCTGCCGGATCCTGACAGACCTGGGCGCGGAAGTCACGGGGTATGGCCTGGAACCACCTACGGAACCGTCCCTGTTTGAGGCAGCCCGGCTGGGGGAGACGTTTTGCAGCGTTACGGGAGACGTCCGGGACCTACCGGGACTGCGGCGGGTCTTTGAAGAGGTGCAGCCGGAGGCGGTGTTCCATCTGGCGGCGCAGCCGATCGTCAGGGATTCCTACAAAGATCCGGTCTGTACGTACGAGACGAATGTGATGGGAACGGTCCACGTGCTGGAGTGCGCCCGCCTGTGCGGGAGCGTCCGTTCGCTGCTGAACGTGACGACCGACAAGGTCTATGAGAACCGGGAGTGGGAGTACGGTTACCGGGAATGTGACCCGCTGGACGGTTACGATCCCTATTCCAATTCCAAATCCTGCTCGGAGCTGGTGACCCACAGCTACGCCCGGTCGTTTTTCGGGGACGGGCGGTGCGCGATCTCTACGGCCAGGGCCGGCAATGTGATCGGCGGCGGGGACTTCGCCCATGACCGGATCGTGCCGGACTGCATCCGCGCGGTGACGGCCGGCCGGGAGATCGTGGTGCGCAATCCCTATTCCACCAGACCGTATCAGCATGTGCTGGAGCCGCTGTCCGTCTATCTGCGGATTGTCATGGAGCAGTACGGGGATCCGGGATACGCGGGATATTATAATGTAGGACCGGAAGACCGGGACTGCGTGACGACCGGAGAGCTGGCGGATCTCTTTTGCGAGGCCTGGGGCGGGGATGCGCGGTGGGTGGACCGGTCGGACGGCGGCCCCCATGAAGCCAATTTCCTGAAGCTGGACTGCTCGAAGATACGGCGCATGTTCGGCTGGAGTCCGCGGCTGGGCATCCGCGAGGCGGTGGGCTGGACCGTGGAATGGACGAAAGCGTACTTAAACGGAGCGGAGATGACCGCGGAGATGGACCGCCAGATCGCGCGCTTTTTCGGACTGGATGAGGTTCGGCCGCGCGTCTGAAAGATATAAAATGAGCTTGCAGCAGGCAGAAAGGAACCGATGATGTTTGAACATATGACAGAACAGCAGGCGCGGGAGGAGATCCTGCAGATGGTGGGCGAGTACTGCGACCGCTTCCACCAGAAAAAACCATACGAAGAGGGGGACCGGATTCCCTACGCATCCCGCGTCTATGACAGAGAAGAAATGATGAACCTGGCGGACAGCGCCCTGGAATTCTGGCTGACCTCCGGGCGTTATACGGACGCCTTTGAAAAGAAGCTGGCCGCGTATCTGGGCGTGCGTTTCTGCTCCCTGGTCAATTCCGGATCTTCCGCCAACCTGGCCGCGTTTATGGCGCTGACCTCTCCGCTGCTGGGAGAGCGCCAGGTGAGGCCGGGCGATGAGATGATCACGGTGGCGGCGGGATTCCCGACGACGGTGACGCCGGCCATCCAGTACGGAGTGGTTCCGGTATTCGTGGACGTGACCATTCCCCAGTACAATATCGACGCGGAGCGGCTGGAGGACGCCTATACGGAGAAAACGCGGGTGGTCATGATCGCCCATACTCTGGGCAATCCGTTCGACCTGGCCGCGGTCAAGGATTTCTGCGGCCGTCATGGACTGTGGCTGATCGAGGATAACTGCGACGCGCTTGGCAGCCGCTATACGATCGGCGGCGAGGAGCGGTTTACCGGTACGGTCGGAGATATCGGGACTTCCAGCTTTTATCCGCCGCATCATATGACCATGGGCGAGGGCGGGGCCGTCTATACGGACAACCCCCTGCTGCATAAGATCATCCGGTCGCTGCGCGACTGGGGACGGGACTGCAGCTGCCCGCCTGGCCGAGACAATCTCTGCGGCCACCGGTTCGATCGGCAGTACGGGGAACTTCCGCTGGGGTATGATCACAAATACGTATATTCTCATTTTGGATACAATCTGAAAGCGACGGACATGCAGGCGGCCATCGGCTGCGCCCAGCTGGACAAATTCCCGTCGTTCGTGGAGCGCCGCAGGCATAATTTCGACCGGCTGTACCGGGCGCTTCAGGGTACGGAGGAGAAGCTGATCCTGCCGGAGGCGGCTCCCGGCGCGCGTCCCAGCTGGTTCGGCTTCCTGATCACCTGCCGGGAGGACGTGGACCGGAACGCGGTGGTCCGGTACGTGGAGCAAAAGGGAGTCCAGACCCGGATGCTGTTCGCAGGCAACCTGACCAGGCACCCTTGCTTCGACCAGATGCGTGCCGCGAAAACGGGTTACCGGATCGTCGGAGATCTGAGCAATACGGACCGGATCATGCGGGATTCGTTCTGGGTCGGCCTGTATCCGGGTATGACGGACGAGATGATCGATTACATGGCGAAAGTGATTCGCGAGGCGGCCGGCGTATAAAAGCAGACCGCGGGCGGGCAAAGTACGAGGTGACACGTTTTGGGAGAAAAAGAAGCGCGGGACGGTTACGGCCTGGAGGCGGTCCACCAGGCAAATCTGAAAATATTGAAAGAAGTTGACCGGATCTGCCGTAAATACGGGATCCGTTACATGCTGGATTCCGGGACGCTTTTGGGAGCGGTCCGCCATAAGGGCTTTATCCCCTGGGACGACGACGCGGATCTGGCCTTTACCAGGGAGAATTATGAGGCGTTTTCCAGGGTCGCGCCGAAAGAACTGCCCAAAGGTATGCGACTTTTAGAAACGAAAGATCTCCGGGGCGGGCAGGCGTTTTATGATTTTACGCCGCGGATCCTGTATCTGAACAGCCGGACCCACGCGGACAGCCGGGAGATGGAGTACTACGAGGGGAAGCTGAACCATCTGTGGGTAGATCTGTTCATCCTGGATGAATTGCCGGAGGGAAAGCTGGCGGCGACGTGGACCAAAGGGCTCCATACGGTGATCTATGGTTTGGCTATGGGGCACCGGTACCGCCTGGATTTCGGGAAATACGGCCGGATCAGCGGCCTTGCCGTTCGTTTTCTGGCGGCAGTCGGGAAGAGGATCCCGATGAAGACGATCCGGAAATGGCAGCATAAAGCGGCGGTAAAGGACAGAAAAGGGAAGAGCGGACTTCTCTATTACAGCAATTACCAGCCGGACTATCTGTATGTGACGCTGAAGCGCGAGTGGAGCGAGGAGACCGTCGATCTGCCGTTTGAGGACACGGTCCTGATGGCGCCCAAGGGCTGGAACGAGGTATTGACCTGGGTTTACGGCGATTACATGCAGCTGCCGCCGGAGGAGAAACGGACGCCGACCCATACGGATGGTCAGCTCGTGGTGACCGGCTGATCGTATTCAGGGAAAGGACGGGATATGGGAAAACTTACGACCAAAGAAAAATGTATATGGACAGTATCGGCTGTCTTTCTGCTCGCCGCAATTTTTTATGCGTTCGTACGGCTGTTTATTCAGGGAGATTTTTCCTGGGAGTTTAGCCATTCGGAATTCTGGTCAATGATGGCGGAGCTGACGGTTCTCTTTTTGCTGTTTTTTGGAGCGGGAACGCTGATCCGGGATACACGCAAAAAACTGGCGGCGATGGGTCTGGCGGCGGCGGTATTTTTGTGGATCCATGTGATCCTGATCCCGCTGGCTGTGTCCGGTATCTATCTGCTCTATCTCTGCATGGCGGGAAGAACCATCCGGCGTTTGCTGAAGAAAGGCCGTTGGGCTGAGACCGAGACTCCCTCGCTTTTGCGTCAGTACCGGAAAGAAATGCTTGCTTTCACGTCGGACGATCCGGTATTGGAGTGGGGGCGTGATTTCCTGACCGGGGCGTTAGCGGTCATATGTCTGTTCTGCCTGATGTCAGCGGCGGGGATCGGTTCGATCCCGATGATGTGCGCGGCGGTTTTGCTGAGTGCGGGCGTGCTGTTGGTTCGGGAGTATATCTGTTTATATCGGAGACCGGTTCTGACGGACAAAAAAGAAACGGTTAAGACGGATGGGCGGTGGCCGGCGGCTTTTTCCCTGGGCGTGGCGTTCCTTTTGACGATGTTTTGCCTTCAGGCGGGGCGAATGAACATCGCGGTGGATTATGACAGCTTCTGGTATGGAGTCAGGAGCGCGTATATTTTGAACAACGGCCGCGGGATCTATGAAAACCTGGGTACCGTGAATGTGGTGTATACGTATTCCAAGGGATGGGAAACGTTGACGCTGCCGCTGGTTCTGCTTCCCTCTTACAGCTTTCAGATATCTTTTAATCTCTGGCTGACTGCGGGGGCGCTTTTGATGGCGTACCGCGTAGCGGGATATTTCCTGAATCGGAAGATGGCGGCGTATCTGACGGTATTCCTGTCTTCGATCCCCGGAATCACCAACATGAGCGTTACGGCAAAAACAGATACGGTCACGTTATTTCTGCAGCTGATCATGATACGGGAATTGCTGGTCTGCCTGACTGGCGGCAGTATGCGGCCGGACAGCCGGGAGGGGACGGTCCCCGGAAAACGGACGGCAGATGGAGCGATTTATTATAGTGTTGCTGCGCTTGCTTTCAGCTGGATGTGTAAGCCGACTTCGCTGGTGTTTTCTACAGCGGTCTACGGGATGGGCTTTTTGGGCCTTTTATGGATGCGGCGTTTTTCCCTGCGGTGCAGACGGGAAAATTGGCTGGAGGCGGCCGGGATCACAGTGCTGGCGCTGGGCGGCCTGATAGGGATCTGGGGCCGGACCTGGCTGCTTACCGGTCTGCCGGTGACGTCCGTATTTTCCTCTTTCCTGAAAAGGCTGGGATTCCGGATGAAATATCCTTTCGATACGCAGTCGGCAGTCAGCTGGCTGGATGATCTGCACGGACCGGATCTGCTGCGGCACATAGCCGGCCGGCTTTACGGTTTGATCCTGGATCCGTCGGAACTGTCCCATGTGCTGATCGCCTGGGGGAGCCTGATCTTCCTGCTGGCTGTTCTGGCGGCAGCCGCCTGGTGCCTCTTAAAGAGGAGAGAGGAATCCCCGGCGGAACGGAAACCGAAACAATGGTTTTATATAGTCTATTTCCCCTTTTTGATCGTGAACCTGATCAGCCTGATCTGCCTGTATCAGGTGGACGGGAATTATTTCATGCTTTTATATGTTCTGACGGGGATATTTAGTTTTTGCCTCATCGCCCGGCTGGCGGGCCAGGCGGTCAGGCGGGCATATGCGCTGCTGGCGCTTCCGGTGATCGTGTTTTCTGCGGTGCTGACGGTTGTGTCCGACTGGGGATGGTCCGCCGGGTTGAGTCCGGTGAATGTGATCAACCGCGGATATTATGACCACTTGGAACTGCGGCACGCGGAGATGGCCGGCGAGGGGAAAGGGGAAATCTGGAACATCCTGGCGGAGGATCCGAGGAACCGCCTTATTGTATTTGGCAGCCATCCGGAAGATCTGCTGTTCCCGTGCAGCGTTCAATCGATCACGGATATCATCGGTTCAGGCGGAAATCTTTCGCTGGCAGAAGAAAAGAACGGGTTTTCGGAGTTTTTGCGGTATGCCGGGACCGATTATATCTATCTGAAAGGGAGCTGGATAGGAGACCGGACATGGCTTTGGCCAATGCTCTATGATACGATCGAAGCAGGATATTTAAGGCCGGTTTTATATACAGAAGATAATATGCTTGCGGAGGTATGCGTGGACGATCCGGCGGCCGGAGATGCGAAAAAACTGGCGGAGGAGTTTCTGGCCTGGGAGGAAGTCTGGGCCGGGCCTGCAGAGTGAAGGAGAGAAGAATGGAAGAGCGTTTGTTGACGGTCGTTGTGTCCGTCTACAATGAAGAAGAGGTATTGGAACAGTTTTACCAGGAGGCGAGCCGCGTGCTGGACGGGATTTCCTGGGACTATGAGCTTTTGTTTGTCAACGACGGCAGCCAGGACGCCAGCCCGCAGATCCTGAACCGTCTGGCGGAGCGGGACGGGCGCGTCAAAGTGATCCATTTTTCGCGGAACTATGGCCATGAGGCGGCCATGATCGCGGGGATGGACCACAGCCGCGGCGACGGAGTGATCTGCATGGACGCGGATCTGCAGCATCCACCGGCCTGTATCCCGCAGATCATAGAGAAATTTGAAGACGGTTACCAGGTGGTCAACATGGTCAGGACCCGCAATGAGTCGGCGGGGTGGCTGAAGAATCTGACCTCCGCGGCTTTTTACAAGCTGATCAACGTCCTTTCGGATGTGCATTTTGAGGACAATGCGTCGGATTTCTTCGCCGTCAGCCGTAAGGTGGCGGAGGTCCTGCGAAACAGTTACCGGGAACGGGTCCGTTTTCTGAGGGGGTATGTGCAGAATGTGGGCTTTAAACGCACTACCATCGAATATGAGGCCAGAGCCAGGGCGGCGGGGCACAGCAAATACAGTATCCGCAAGCTGATCCATTTTTCCGTCAATACCATCGTGTGCTTTTCGAACCTGCCGTTAAAGCTGGGAATCTATGCCGGATTTTTCGCGGCGTTTTTGGGAGCCGTCGTGCTTCTCTATACGCTGGTTACCAGGGGAGGCGCGCCCAGCGGCTACGCCACCATCGTGGTGCTGAACTGTTTCATGTTCGCGATCCTGTTTCTGATCGTCGGGATCATCGGAGAGTATATCGCGATCCTGTTTACGGAGCTGAAAGACCGGCCGATCTACCTGATCGAAGATACGAAAAATATGCCGGAAAATTAAAATTTTCGGTCGGACAACATCTCGCCCCATAGGACTCTGGATCTAGGGTACACTATCTTAAAAAAGGAGAGATGGAAATGAACATTTGCGAAGCCACCAATCTGCGTATTCATGAACTGCGCAGGGAGAGACAGTTATCGGTGTATGCGCTGATCTACCAGTGCGGGATGCCAGCCTCGACCGTGAAGAGCATTCTCCGTGGAAAGAGCCGGAATCCGGGTATCGTGAACATTAAAAAGATCGCCGAGGGTCTGGGGATATCGATCCGTGAGTTCTTTGATTCGGATCTCTTCAATGACCTGGATGCAGATTGACGGGCGTTTTGGAGAAAATGGAGACCGCATCTTCTGTCACGGCGTGGGAATGATTTGAAAGAGAGGAATGTGATGGAGGGAGAGAGAGAAGTGATGGACGTCGCCATCGAGGCGGGACATATCCTGCTGGAGAACGGCGCCGAGATCTTCCGGGTGGAAGAGACTATCTACCGGATCAGCAGGCATTACGGGATCGAATCCAGTAATGCCTTTACTTTGAGCAATGGGATCTTTGTGACCGCGGACAGCGTGGGGAAAGAGCCTTTCGCGAAGATCCTGCACGTACCGGTGGGAAGCGCCCATCTGGACCGTGTGGCGGCCGTGAACCAGCTGTCACGGGAGATCGAAGAGGGAAAATTTACGGTCAGCCAGGCCAGGGCGGAGTTGGAGAGGATCCGCAGGATGCCGGGAAAGACTTACCGGATGCAGGTCCTGGGGGCGGCGCTGGGCAGCGCGGGTTTCGCCTACATTTATGGCGGCGGGGTGCTGGACGCGCTGGCGGCGTCGATCGCGGGGGCGGTCCTGTACGTATACATCCTTTACGTAAGCAGGCCCCATCTGTCCAAGATGGTGGGCAGTATTACCGGAGGTATGGTGGCGACGCTGGCCAGTATGCTGATCTACACCCTGGGACTGGGGGAACATCTGGATTTTATCGTCATCGGCTCCGTAGTGTCGCTGATCCCGGGCGTGGCCTTTACGAACGCGATCCGCGATATCACGGATGAGAATTATCTGGCCGGGGTCGTGCGTATGCTGGACGCGCTGCTGGTCTTCTTTTGTATCGCCATGGGCGTCGGTATCGTGTATGCGGCCGTCCGGCAGCTGACGGGGGGTGCGCTGTGATGAATCTGGCAGGGCAGATACTGGCGGCGGTCATGGGGACGATCGGCTTTTCTGTGATGTTCAGCGTACCCAGGGAATACTATCCGCTCTGCGGGCTGGTAGGAGGCGTGGGATGGCTGGTATATTGCCTGACGCTTCCCCAGACGTCTCCGGAGGGGGCGACGCTGGCGGGGACGGTTCTGGTGGTGCTTCTCTCGCGGCTGTGCGCGGTCCGCAGGAAATGTCCGGTGACGCTTTTTCTGATCCCCGGCATCATTCCGCTGGTGCCGGGCGGCGGGGTCTACTGGACGGCCTACTATATCGTGACGGAGCAGATGGACCGGGCGGCCCAGACCGGGTTTGAGGCGGTCAAGATCGCGGTGGCGATCGTGCTGGGCATTGTTTTCGTGTTCCAGGTGCCGCAGAAAGTATTTCGGATCGGAACGAAGAACCGGACAGCCGGGGATGGGAAACAAGGGCCGAAAAAGTCTTAAATCAGGAGGATGGAGATGATACTGATCAGGAACGGACGGGTCGCCGATCCGGAAAAGCTGGAGATCAATGCGTTTGATGTGATCCTGGATGAGGAAAAGGGCGTGATCGCCGGGATCGGGTTTTACGAGGATAACGGGACCTATGCCGCGGTGATCGACGCCGCGGGCTGCGTCGTGGCGCCTGGTCTGGTGGACGTCCATGTCCATTTCCGGGATCCGGGTCTGACCTATAAAGAAGATATCCATACGGGGGCCATGGCGGCCGCGGCAGGCGGTTATACCACGGTGGTCTGCATGGCGAACACAAAGCCGCCGGTGGATAACACAGAAACGCTCCGGTATGTGCTGGAAGCGGGGGCGCAGACCGGCATCCGCGTGATGGCGGCCGCCACGGTTTCCGTGGGCATGAAAGGCCGGGAACTGACGGATATGCGCGCGCTGAAAGCGGCCGGGGCCGCAGGCTTTACCGACGACGGGATCCCGCTGATGGACGGAGCGCTGGTCCGCCGCGCTATGATGCTGGCGAAAGAACTGGATGTGCCGCTGAGTCTCCATGAGGAGGATCCGGCGTTTATCAAAAACAATGGGATCAACCGCGGCGCGGTTTCCGAAAAGCTGGGGATCTACGGATCGCCGGCGGTCGCCGAGGACAGCCTGGTGGCAAGAGACTGCATGATCGCGCTGGATGTGAGCAGAACAGCGGAACAGGGAAATGCCGGGGGGCGGCCGGAATCGGGTCCCGCGGCGAAGACGGCAGGAAGTATGCGGGCGGCAGGGCCGGAAAAGGCGATCGTCAATATCCAGCATATCAGTTCCCGCGGCGCGGTAGAACAGGTGCGCCTGGCCAAACGCCTGGGAGCGCGGGTGACGGCGGAAGCGACGCCCCATCATTTTACGCTGACGGAGGATGCGGTTCTCCGTTACGGGACTCTGGCCAAGATGAATCCGCCTCTGCGGACCGAAGAAGACAGGCAGGCGCTGATCGCCGCGCTGAAAGACGGGACGATCGATATCATCGCTACAGATCACGCGCCGCACAGCGCGGAGGAAAAAGCCAGGCCCCTGACGGAGGCCCCCAGCGGCATTATCGGCCTGGAGACGGCCCTGGCGCTGGCACTGACGGAGCTGGTGGAGCCGGGATATCTGACGCTGCCCCAGCTGATGGCGAAAATGAGCCTGAATCCTGCCCGGCTGTACCGATTGGACTGCGGGCGCATGAAAGTGGGAGCTCCGGCGGATCTGGTAATATTCGACCCGAAAGAAGTATGGAAAGCGGAGCAGTTCCGGTCGCGCTCCGCCAATTCGCCGTTTATCGGACAGACGCTCAAAGGGCGTGTAAAATATACGATCTGCGGGGGAAAGGTAGTATACGCACAAAGCGATTCATGAGTTTTCTTTCATCTTCCTGGCGTATTCATCCTGGCATATCTGCATCCGGAATTCGAAAGACTGCCTGTCTTTTCGGATCAGGGTCTGCAGGATCAGTCCGGCGAACCAGGACAGAAACGCCACGATCACACAGTAGCCGCAGACGATCAGCGTTGGGAAATTGGGCACCAGTCCGGTTTGGATATATTCGATCATAACCGGAATGAAGAAAACCGTTGCCAGAAGAAACAGCACCGCCGCCATCATGCCGAAAAAGCGCACAGGCCGGTAGTCTTTATACAAACGGAAGATCGTTCTCAGGACCCGGATACCGTCCGGAAGCGTGTTCAGTTTCGATACGCTGCCCTCCGGCCGGTTCCGGTAGGATACGATCACATTTTTGATGCACATATCCTTGTCCACTGCGTGGATGGTCATCTCTGTTTCGATCTCAAATCCTTTGGACAGTACAGGAAACGTTTTAACAAACAGGTAGCTGAAAGCGCGCAGCCCTGTCATTACGTCCCGGATATCGCTTCCGAACAGATGGTTAATGGAAAACCGCACCACCGTGTTGCCGGAATTGTGGAACGGCCGTTTGTTCTCCGTGAAATACGTAGAGGACAGCCGGTCTCCCACCACCATATCCGCTTGATGATAAAGGACTTCGTCCGCCATTTGCCGGCCGGCATCCGCCGGATAGGTGTCGTCGCCGTCTACCATGATGTAGCAATGAGCGTCGATCTCCCGGAACATCCGCCGCACGACGGCGCCCTTGCCTTGGCATGGTTCATAGCGCACCACCGCCCCCGCCTGTCTGGCGATCTCATCCGTGTGGTCCGTAGAATTATTGTCGTATACGTAGATCACCGCTTCCGGAAGCTCACGTTTCCAGTCGGCGATCACCTTGGCGATCGTCTGGCTTTCGTTATAACATGGAATCAGTACCGCAATCTTATCCATTTTATCGTTCTCCTTTGATTAAACGCCCGTTTGGATCAAATTCATATTGGACGCCGTCGATCTCCTGGATCCCTGTTACCATGACGCCCGATTCGTCCAGATAATAATCCGCGTCCAGATGGATCCAGCCGGTCTGCATGATGCCGGCGGATGACAGGTAGTACCACTCATCATTCCAGTAC
This sequence comes from uncultured Lachnospiraceae bacterium, assembly GCA_947628025.1. Lineage (GTDB taxonomy): Bacteria > Bacillota > Clostridia > Lachnospirales > Lachnospiraceae > UBA3402. The sequence goes on from CANQYH010000002.1 coordinate 30,245, forward strand.
AGCCAGCCTGTATGGGGCTTTCCGTCCAGGTCAATATAATACCAATCCTGGCCTTTTTGCTGCCACCAATCCGTTCGATGGTTTGTTTTTACTTCGATCCTGTAAAAATCTGCGATGGCTTCGTTTCCCACATACTCATATTTGGAAATTTCTTCTACTTCTGCTATATTCTCAAGTTCCTGCATATATTTGTCCGTATCCTGATTTTTCCAATATAAAATTTCCAGGTCGTATCCATTCAGCAGCAGATCCGTTAAATTGGCTTTTGACGCGTCCGTGGAAAACGCGACATTATTGTTTGTCAGGTAGTTAAAACCGGCCATGAATCCCCACTCGGGGAACACATAGATCTCTTTTTTGCCGGTCTTTAGATTTTCCAGCGCTTCGCCGGCCAGTTTGTTTATCTGGCTCGTATAATATCGGTTCCCTCCGGTCTCGAATATTTCATCCACGATCAGATAGCGGTCCCTGACATAAAGAAACGACATCACGGCCATTCCGAGCATAGCTGTGACTGCCAGGTATTTTATTTTGACGGCAAATCTTTTGGATATATAACCGATCATTTCGTATATTTCGATCGTGCCGGTGATCAATGTTAAAAAACATAAGGGAACAAAATGCTGTGTTTGCATCCTCGTTATTAACGGCATACAGCAGAGCAGATAGAGCGACAGGACCAGCAGTCCTTTCCAGCCGGCGGCTGTATTTCTGAAATCTTTGCAGATACACATAAGCAGCAGATATAAAACGCTGCTCCCTAAAAAAATGATCCACGTGACGCGCCCGTAAATCGTTACCTGATATCCGAATATTAAGCCTTCGGCGCTTACCCCGCTTACCGCATAATACAGATTTCTGCCAAGAGACTTTATTCGCTCGATGAAAGTGGTGCTGTAGCCTGCCAGATTCGTATTCCGGGCGATCGTGGTCAGGGTGTCTCTCATCAAAAAGCAGACAGCCAGGGCGGCCAGGATGAAAGCCCCGTATATGATCAGGCATATTTTATCTTTCCCCATTTGAACCAGGCGGTACAGGAGGATCTCAAACAAAACTACCGCTCCTGCAAAAACGATCAGAAACATGGGAGAACTTGTATTTAAAAAGCCGCCGCGCAAGAAAGCTCTCGCATAGCCGTAAGCGAACAGGCTTGCGCCCGGAACCATGCCTGAACACGCGACGATGAATTTGTCCAGCCGGTTCTTTTTATTCCATAAGGCCAGGACCAAAAATCCCGGAAACAGGAACAAAAAATTGAAATAGCTGTAAAAAGCGATGCCAAGCAGCGCGAAAGAAAGCCACACTTTGGCATTGGACAGCTCTTTCTTTTCTGTTAATAACAAAAACGCTGTCAGAACAAGCGCTGTCCCTGGCAGTTCGATATAATATTGCGTCAGGCAGAACCCTAACATCGTGGGCATAAATGAAAAAACGAGGATCAATATCCGGCGGAGCCGGCGGGGAATTCCCCTTGCGGCAAAAATCCTGCTCATAACGTAAAAACACAGGGTAATGGCGCCGGCGTTTATCAGCCTGTGCTGGATGATGCTTGTCGTTCCGGTCAGCATGATCGCAAGCGCGGAGATAAACATAGTAAGACTTCCGTGATAGTATTGCGGTAGGAGCGGCCATGATATAAACCAATTATCTTGATATGCCTGATCGTCAAGGAGCTGTGTCGCCGCATGATCCGGAAAAACAGAATCGAAATACATTCCTAGATTGTCTCCTATGGAAATGACCGGCAAAGCGACTATGATAAATATTAAGGCCCAATACCATAGCTCGAATCTGTTTTCATCACCTTTTCTGCTGTTGATCATCCCGTTCCTCCCATACTGCGGTTACGGCATACCCGTCTCCCCTCTTTTGCTGTTAAGACCGTCGAGATAGGATGCGGCCGGTGCCAATGGATCTGCTTCGATTATAGATAATGGGGATCCATAACTGGATTTTGCCGTCGGCATCCTCATATTATAACGAATATTATAGGGATTTGCAATACTTTTACGGGGAAACGGGATAAAAATCCGCTGAAATTCGCAAAAACACTTGCAAAATAGCCAGATTTATGTACAATAAAAAGAGTATCGGTGGGGCCCGCGCAGGACCCCATTTTTAAAGAAAGCAGCCGTTTGGAGATTGTGGAGGAATGATATGATCAGTGCGAATAATATTACGCTGCGGGTAGGAAAAAAAGCCTTGTTTGAGGATGTGAACATTAAATTTACCGAGGGCAACTGCTACGGCGTCATCGGCGCCAACGGGGCGGGCAAGTCTACATTTCTGCGGATCCTGTCGGGACAGCTGGAGCCGACCGCGGGCGATGTGGTGATCACCGACGGGCAGCGGCTTTCCTTTCTGCAGCAGGACCATTTTAAATACGACGAATATCCGGTGATCGATACGGTGATCCTGGGCAATCCCCGGCTGTACCAGGTGATGAAAGAAAAAGACGCGATCTACATGAAAGAGGATTTCAGCGACGAGGACGGCATCAAGGCCGCGGAGCTGGAGGGAGAGTTCGCGGAGATGAACGGCTGGGAGGCCGAGTCCGACGCTGCTAACCTGTTAAACGGTCTCGGCGTGGACACGGAATACCACTATACGATGATGAAAGACTTAAACGGCGCGCTGAAAGTCAAGGTGCTGCTGGCCCAGGCGCTCTTCGGCAATCCGGATATCCTGCTTCTGGATGAGCCGACGAACAACATGGACCTGGACGCCATCGCCTGGCTGGAGGAGTTTTTGATCAACTTTGAGAACACGGTGATCGTGGTGTCCCACGACCGTTATTTCCTGAATAAGGTCTGCACCCAGATCGCGGACATCGACTACGGCAAGATCCAGCTCTACGCGGGCAACTATGATTTCTGGTACGAGTCCAGCCAGCTGATGATCCGCCAGATGAAAGAGGCCAACCGGAAGAAAGAGGAGAAGATCAAGGAACTGCAGGAATTCATCCAGCGCTTCTCCGCCAACGCCTCCAAATCCAAGCAGGCCACGTCCCGCAAGCGCGCTCTGGAAAAGATCCAGCTGGACGACATCAAGCCCTCCAGCCGGAAATATCCTTATATCGACTTCCGCCCGTTCCGCGAGATCGGCAATGAGGTCCTGACCGTGACGAACCTTTCCAAGACCATCGACGGCGTGAAAGTCCTGGACAATATCTCGTTTATCCTGAACCGGACCGACAAGGTGGCCCTGGTCGGTCCCAACGAGCAGGCCAAGACCGTGCTGTTTCAGATCCTTTCCGGCGAGATGGAGCCGGACGAGGGCGATTACAAATGGGGTCTGACCACGACCCAGTCCTATTTCCCGAAAGACAACAGCGCCGAATTTGCGGGAGAGGAGACCATCGTCGAGTGGCTGACCCAGTATTCCCCGGAAAAGGACGTTACCTATGTCCGCGGCTTCCTCGGCCGGATGCTGTTTGGCGGAGAGGACGGCGTTAAGAAAGTGAAGGTGCTTTCCGGCGGCGAGAAAGTCCGCTGTATGCTGTCGAAGCTGATGATCTCCGGCGCCAACGTGCTGATGCTGGACGAACCGACGGACCATCTGGATATGGAGTCCATCACGGCTTTGAACAACGGCCTGACGAAATTTCCGGGCGTCCTGATCTTCTCTTCCCGCGACCATCAGATCGTGCAGACCACGGCAAACCGGATCATGGAGATCGTGGGCGGCCAGCTGATCGACAAGATCACTTCTTACGACGAGTACCTGGAGAGCGACGAGATGGCCAGGAAGCGTCAGGTGTTCACGCTGCTGAATACGGACGACGAGGAGCCGGAGACGGAGGAGTAAGCGCAGATATTTTGAACCATGAGACGGGGAGCCGCTGCAGAGTACGGACCGGGAGAAAGGTCCGGTTCTGCGGCGGCTCCCCGATTTGTTTGACGCTGGCGAACATTTCTTATGAGAAAGACCGTCCGTCAGGTCTTCGTTTCCGCGTTTTCTTCCAGATACGCGTCCGCGTCCTTGAAAAAGCTCCCTATGATCATCAGGATGATGATACCGACCGGAAACGCCGCGATGATGGACACGGTCTGCAGGTTCGCCATGGAGTTTTCGGCGAAGATCAGGGCGATCGGCAGCAGGATCAGCAGGACGGCCCAGAACAGCTTCACGTTCCGGTGCGGTTCCGCGTCGGCGGCCAGGGACTTGTAGGAGTAGGACGAGGCCACCATGGTCAGCGCATCGAACGAGGTCGCGTAGAAAGCGATCATCGTGACGGCCAGCAGGATCAGGCCCAGCTGGGACAGGGGCAGGGTCCGCATGATCGTGATGATGACCTGGTAGAGGTCGCCGGTCTCATTGTAAAGGGCGATCAGGTCCATTTTTCCCGAAACCTGCAGGTACAGTCCGTAGTTGCCCAGGATGATGAACGAGGTGAAAGTCCCGGCCAGGGCCCAGAAATAACCGCCCAGGATCGTCTGCTTGACGGTGCGCCCCTTGCTGATGGCGCCGATGAAGAACGGGGTCGCGACGCACCATACCATCCAGTAGGCCCAGTAAAAAATGGTCCAGTTCTGGGGGAACGAGGTGGTGCGCAGGGCGTCGGTCCAGGTGGACAGGCCGACGAAATTCTG
>CANQYH010000003.1 GCA_947628025.1 uncultured Lachnospiraceae bacterium
AAACGGAAGGTACTATCAATCTCAAAACCGCATACAAGTGTCAATGGCATCACAGATTGGAACTACCGTTACCGTGCGCTATGACACGCAAAATCCCGAAAAGCTGTATAGCTTTTCCGTTTTGAGAATTGTTGTATCACTTGTAGTTGCTGCTGTCTGTATTGCGGCGGCTGTATTCAATCTTGCATGATGCGATTGCTCACAACTGTTATATGTATGGCGCTCCGATTCAGATAAGGATTGCAGATGATTCTATTACTATAAGTAACCGTTGTATTTTACCGGATGGTTGGACGGTGGATACGCTTCACGTCCCAGACGGATGATGCCCTGGCCAGGACGGATAAAAAGAAAATGGGATCCGACAGGAAATAGGTTCTGAAAAAACTTTGATCCGAAATCCCGCTTGACACAGCTTATATTTTGTGTTATTCTATATTTAACATTTAGACTAAATGTTAAATGATGAGGGGGGCGAGTCCATGGCGCTGCAGGATACGTTAAAGGCCCTTGCGGACCCGATCCGGCGGGAGATCTTAAATCTCTTAAAGCAGGGGAGAAAGTCCGCCGGGGAGATCGCGGAGCATTTTCCGGTGACGGGAGCGTCCGTGTCGCGGCATCTGTCGGTATTAAAAGAGGCGGACCTGATCCGGGACACGCGGGAGGGCAAGTATATTTTTTATGAACTGAATACCTCCGTGCTGGAGGACGTGATGCTGTGGCTGACGGAGCTGGGCTGCCGCGCCGATCCGTCCGGCGGCTACGAAGTCAATGAAGAGAGGGGAGGGCCGCTATGATCCGAAGATACCGTTGGAAGATCCTGCTTTCCTCCCTGCTCATCCTGCTTGCGCCTGCCCTGAGCGTCTTTTTCCTGCTCTTTCCGGGGATCGGGCCGGATCTGACCGCAGACAGGCTTCTGTCCGTTTTTTGGTTATCGGCAGTCATGCTGGCGCTTCATCTGCTGGCGGTCTGTTTCTGCCTGCGCGATCCGAAGAACCGGGACCAGCATCCGGCTGTCCTGGACATCATTTTCTGGATCTGCCCGCTGACGTCCGTAAGCGTCTGGGCGACCATATATCAGGCGGCTTCCGGCCGCTTTGACGACGGGCCGTTTTTCACGTTTCTGGCGGTCGGCCTGATCTTTGTGGTCCTGGGCAACTATATGCCGAAGATCAGCCCGAATCAGACCCTCGGCATCCGCGTGCCGTGGACGCTGTGGGACGAGGAAAACTGGAGCGCGACGCACCGGCTGGGCGGACGGATCTGGGTGATCTGCGGATGTCTGATCCTGGCGGGATGTTTTCTGCCGGGCGGGGCTGTCATGTATCTGATGGCTCCGGCGACCCTTGCAGCCGCTTTCATTCCGATCGCGTATTCCTACCTGTTTTACAGGCGGAAAAAGAAACGCGGGGAACCGGTGCGGGACCCGTCAAAAACCGTTGTTTCCGGTTCCGGGCGGCAGACGTCCGCAAAAATCTCCGTCGCCGCCGCGGTGCTGATCATGGCGTTTGTGATCGCCTCTTTATTCACCGGCGATCTGCATTTCAGTTATGGGGAAGAGAGCTTCACCGTCCATTCCGCCTACTGGCCGGATCTGAACGTGCGCTATGACGAGATCGAAAGCATGGATTACCGGAGCGTGGATTCGCCCGGCACGCGCACCAACGGCTTTGGGAGTATGCGACTCTTAATGGGAGATTTTAAGAACCGGGAGTTCGGCTCCTACCTGCGCTATTCCTACACGGGAGGCGGCCCCTGCATCGTGCTGCGGGTCGGCGGGGAAATTATCGTCGTCGGCGGAAAAGACGAAGCGGATACCCGCGCGGTCTATGAGGAACTGTCCGGCCGCACCGGGGGAACGTGACGCAGCCGGGGCTTTGCGGATACCGTCCGATCTTTCGGTGAAAGATACGGATATCACATCAAAAATGCGGTCCGGGCAGGGCTGGAGAATAAAAGGAGAGTATAAGCGATGGAATGGGGAACAGTTTCGGCGGCAAGTATGGCGGGGATGGGATTTTCACTGGCGGTCTCTGTATTGGGGCCCGTTGTGTTGGCGATCGTCCTCTGGAGAAAGAAAAGAGCGTCGTGGGTTTCTTTTCTGATCGGCTGCGGCACTTTCATCGTGTTCGCGCTGACTTTGGAACAGCTTTTGCATATCGTGGTGTTTTCGGCGTTCGGCGGCCTCCTGCAGAACAGCCTGCTGCTGTACGCGCTTTACGGCGGGCTGGCGGCTGCGGCCTTTGAGGAGTGCGGGCGGCTGCTGGCGATGAAATTTCTGATGAAGAACCGCCTGGATGGCGGGAACGCGCTGATGTACGGCGCGGGGCACGGGGGAGCCGAGGCAATCCTGATCATGGGGATCACCTCCGTCAACAATCTGCTCAGTTCCATGATGATTAACGGCGGCGGTATCGACCAGGCTCTGGCACAGCTGGAACCGGAGCTGCAGACCGCGACCTACGGGCAGCTGTCGACCCTGTGGCTGACTCCGGCATACCAGTTTTATCTGGGCGGGGTGGAGCGGATCTCGGCGATGGCCCTGCAGCTCTGCCTGTCCGTCCTCGTTTATAAGGCCGTGAAGAGCGGACGGAAAAAATTCTTTGCCGCGGCGTTCGCGGTCCATTTTCTGATGGATTTTCTGACGGTCATTGCCGCCGCGAGTCTTCCGGTCTGGGCGGTGGAGGCGGCGCTTCTGCTGTTTACGGTGCTCATCGTCTGGCGGACGGCGCTCGTGTACCGGAGAAAGGACGAAGCATCGGGGGCATAAATTTCGGCGGTCAGCTATTGATTTTAACGGATGAATAAGGTATTCTATAAGGAGTGCTGCGGCAGGAAAGCTGCGCGGCGCTCCCTGTTTTTTCCGGCGGTATGGCCCGGAATGATTGGCTGAAAAAACAGGACGCGGCGGCAACGCATCGCGTCCGGAAGGAGATTTTATGAAGATCACATTGCTCGGCACCGGCAACGCCGCGGTCACGGAATGTTATAATACCTGCTTTGTCCTCGAGGACGCGGGGCAGTACCTGATGGTAGACGGAGGCGGCGGAAACGCGGTGCTCCATCAGCTGAAAGAGGCCGGATACGACTGGAAGCAGATACGGCACATTTTCGTGACCCACAAACACATCGACCATCTTTTGGGCATCGTCTGGATGATCCGGCTGATCACCCAGAATATGCACCGGGGCAAGTATGACGGCGAGGCCTGGATCTACGCCCATGACGAGGTGATCGATATCCTGACCCGGATCGCGGAAATGGTGCTGGAACAGAAGACGCTGCATTTCATCGGCGAGCGCCTGCATTTCGTCACGCTGAAAGACGGCGATACGTTCACGGCCATGGGACATCCGGTGCAGGTCTTTGATATCCAGTCCACGAAAGCGAAGCAGTACGGCTTCACCCTGCGCTACGGCGATGGCCGGAAGCTCACCTGCTGCGGCGACGAGCCTTACTGCGAGTATGAGCGGCCTTACGCGGAGGGAAGCGATTGGCTGCTCCACGAGGCTTTCTGCCTCTATTCCCAGGCGGACATTTTTGACCCGTACAAGAAGAACCACTCCACGGTCAAGGACGCCTGCGAGCTGGCACAGCGGCTGGGCGTGAAGAATCTGATCCTCTACCATACAGAGGACAAAAATATCCGGGACCGGAAACGGCTCTACACCGAAGAGGGAAACCAATATTACAGCGGCCGCCTCTACGTGCCGGACGATCTGGAGACCATCCAGCTTTAAGCGGTTTCATGATCTCATTAAGGAGGAAGCAGAATGTCTATGGACCAGGCCCCTCTCATCATCCTGACCGGTCCCACGGCCGCAGGGAAGACCGAACTTTCCGTCCGCCTGGCTCAGGCGATCGGCGGCGAGATCATCAGTGCGGATTCCATGCAGGTCTACCGCCATATGGATATCGGCTCCGCCAAGATCACGCCCGCGGAAATGTGCGGCGTCCCGCATCATCTGATCGACGTGCTGGAGCCGGACGAAGAATTTAATGTGGTTACGTTCCAGACGCTGGCGAAAGAGGCCATGGCTGGGATCTATGACCGGGGGCATATCCCGATCGTGGCGGGCGGGACCGGCTTCTACATCCAGGCGCTGTTATACGACATCGACTTTACCGAGCAGGAGAGCGACGCCGGACTGCGCAGGGACCTGTACCGTCTGGCGGACGAGCAGGGGCCGGAAGCGCTCCACGAGCTTCTGTGGGAAATGGACCCGGACGCGGCGGCGGCTATCCACGTAAACAATGTCAAGCGCACGGTCCGGGCCATCGAATTCTGCCGTCAGACCGGCGGGCGCATCTCCGCCCACAACGAGGCGCAGCGGGCCAGGACCTCGCCGTACCGTTTCCTGTACTATGTTCTGACGGACGACCGTACAAAACTTTATGCTCGCATCGACGCGCGGGTGGACCAAATGATGGAGCAGGGACTGCTTCAGGAAGTGCAGCGCCTGGCCGAAATGGGCTGCACCCGCAGTATGGTCTCCATGCAGGGGCTGGGCTATAAGGAGCTCCTGGCGTATCTGGAGGGGGAATGTTCCCTGGAAGAGGCCGTCCGCATCATCAAGCGGGATACCCGGCACTACGCCAAGCGCCAGCTGACCTGGTTTAATCGGGAGAGGGACGTGCGCTGGCTGAATCTGCCTGACTTCGGCTATGACCGGGAACGCATACTTCTTCATATTATAAAGGAAGCGGAAGAGAACGGCCTGATCGAGGGGAAGCGGCCGTAAGCGAAGATCAATATTTCATAACAGAAAGAGAGAACACATACCATGGATCATACAGAACTTACCGATATCTATGCTTCCCTGGGCATCAGCGCCCCGGTGCTGGATTTCGCGGCGTCTGTCGAGGCGTCCCTGAAAGAACGTTTCGCGCAGATCGACGCCCGCGCCGAGTACAACCAACTGAAAGTCGTAAAGGCCATGCAGGACAACCGCGTCAGCGATATCCATTTTGCGGCCACGACCGGCTATGGCTACAACGATCTGGGCCGCGATACCCTGGAACAGGTATACGCTTCCTGCTTCCACGCGGAGGCGGCGCTGGTCCGCCCGCAGCTGATGAGCGGCACCCACGCCCTCCATATCGCGCTATCCGGCAATCTGCGTCCCGGCGACGAGCTGTTGTCGCCGGTGGGAAAGCCCTACGATACGCTGGAGGAGGTCATCGGGATCCGCGAGTCGGTGGGTTCCCTGAAAGAATACGGCATTTCCTACCGCCAGGTAGACCTGCTGCCCGACGGCTCGTTCGATTATGAAAACATCCGCAGGGCCGTAAATGAAAAGACGAAGCTGGTCACGATCCAGCGCTCCAAAGGCTACGCCACCCGGCCCACCCTTTCCGTCGAACAGATCGGGGAGCTGATCGCCTTTATCAAGGGGATCCGGCCGGAGATTCTCTGCATGGTGGACAACTGCTACGGCGAGTTCGTGGAGACCATCGAGCCTACGGATGTGGGAGCGGACATGATCGTCGGTTCCCTGATCAAAAATCCCGGCGGCGGCCTGGCCCCTACCGGCGGCTACATCGCCGGGCGTAAAGACTGCGTCGACCGCGCCGCCTACCGTTTAAGCGCTCCCGGGCTGGGAAAGGAGGTCGGGGCCAGCTTAGGACTCAATCAGTCGCTCTATCAGGGCTTTTTCCTGGCCCCGACGGTCGTGGCGGGAGCCTTGAAAGGCGCCGTTTTTGCCGCCAACGTCTATGAACGGCTGGGATTCTCCGTTCACCCGAACGGCAGCGAGGAGCGGCACGATATCATCCAGGCCGTCACATTCGGCATCCCGGAGGCGGTCATCGCTTTCTGCCAGGGGATCCAGGCTGCGGCTCCCGTAGACAGCTATGTGACGCCGGAACCGTGGGATATGCCGGGCTACGATTCGCCGGTCATCATGGCCGCCGGAGCGTTCGTGCAGGGTTCCTCCATCGAACTGAGCGCCGACGCCCCGATCCGCCCGCCCTATTCCGTATTTTTCCAGGGCGGTCTCACCTGGTATCACGCGAAGCTGGGCATTTTGAAATCGCTCCAGTACCTGTGCGACGCGGGGATCGTAAAAGGATTCTGAGAATATCCGCGAGCAGGACGTTTTCGGAGATTTCATTTACATTTTATTTACGTTTTATGAATTACCGTATACACCGCCGCCATTTTATGGTAAAATAAGTATGTTATGGGTCCATCCGGTCCGTGATTCGCGCTTGGAGAGCAGAAGACAGGAGACTCTATGGATTCAAAGAAAATGAAAGACATCCCCGCCGCCGACCGGCCGTACGAGCGCTGCGTCCGTTTAGGGGCCGGAGCGCTCAGCGACGAGGAACTATTGTCCATCATCATCCGGACAGGCAGCCGCGACAGCAATTCCCTGGAGACCGCCAGGGAGGTGCTGCGCTTGAATTATCCGAACGACGGGATTCTGGGACTCTGCAGGCTGTCCCTGCCGGAGCTTAAACAGGTCAAGGGCATCGGCACGGTCAAGGGCATCCAGCTCCAGTGTATCGGAGAACTGTCCCGGCGGATCAGCAAACGCATGGCCGTTTCCCGGATCCAGGCGTTCAACGATCCGGACGAGGTGGCGAATTACTATATGGAAGACCTGCGTCATGCGGAGAAAGAGCAGCTCCGCGTGATGCTTCTGGATACGAAGCGCAGGCTGATACGGGACCTGCAGATTTCCCAGGGGACGATCAATTCGGCCCCGGCGGAACCGAGAGATATTTTTATCGAAGCCCTGCGTTACCGGGCGGTGGGGATCATATTGGTCCACAACCATCCCAGCGGGGACCCGACTCCCAGCAGGGACGACTGCTTTCTGACGGAGCGGATCAAAAAAGCGGGAGAGCTGATCGGCATCCAGCTTTTGGATCACATTGTTGTCGGAGATCAGACCTACTGCAGTTTTAAAAGAGAAGGAAGGTTATAATGAACTCCAAATATAACCGTTACATCTTAATCGGATTGACCATATGCTGCCTGGCCCTGATGGCCGTGACTTCGTTTACGGATCAGTGGCTGGCGCCGCTGCGCACGGCGGTAGGATATCTGGTGATCCCGATCCAGAGCGGCATTAACCGGATCGGCGTGGCCCTCTATGACGAGGTGGAGGATTACACCATGCTGAAAAACGCGCTGGCGGAAAATGACGCCCTGCGCGCGCAGATCGCGGAGATGACCGAGGAGAACAACCGCCTGACCGCCGAAGTCTTTGAACTGGCCCGGCTGCGGGAACTCTACGACCTGGATCAGGAATACATGCAGTATGAAAAAACGGCTGCCAGGGTCATCGCCAACGACTCCGGCGACTGGTTCCGTGTCTTCCGCGTGGACAAAGGTTCCGCCGACGGGATCCGCGAGGGCTGCAACGTACTGGCCGGAGGCGGGCTGATCGGCATCGTGACGGACGTAGGCGCTCATTACGCCACGGTCCGTTCCATTATTGACGATTCCAGCCGCGTCAGTGGAATGGCGCTCCAGTCCGGCGATACCTGCATCGTGGGCGGCGACCTGACGCTCTACAAGGAGGGACGCCTGACGATCACAAACATCCAGAAAGACGCCGACGTCAAGGACGGGGACCGGATCGTCACGTCCGACATCAGTTCCACTTATCTGCCGGGGATCCTGATCGGCTACGCGACCGGCATTACCCTGGATAATAACCAGCTGACCAGTTCCGGCTATCTGGTACCGGCGGCGGAATTTCGGAATCTCAGAGAAGTCCTGATCATCACGGAGATGAAAGAGGACGAAGTTTCGGAGGTGGAGTGAGATGCGGCGCGCGATCCTGAATCTGGTTCTGATCATCCTGGCGTTTACGATCCAGAACAGCGTGTTCCCACTGATCCCGTTTCTGGCCGCTACGCCGAACCTGCTTCTGATCCTGACGTTTTCGTTTGCGTTTATGGGAGGGCAGAGGGCAGGGATGCTCTACGGCCTGCTGGCCGGCGTCCTGCTGGATCTGTTTTACAGCGGCCCGTTCGGTTTCTATACCCTTTTTTATGTCTGTGCCGGGTATTTAAACGGGATCTGCACGGAATATTTTTACGAGGATTTTATTACGCTTCCTCTGGTTCTTTGCGTCGTCAATGAACTGGCCTATAATTTTTATATCTATGTGTTCCGTTTCCTGATCCGGGGACGGATCCGTTTCCTTTACTATTTTCGGGAACTGATGGTTCCAGAGATCATCTTCACGGTAGTGGCGACCCTGTTCCTCTACCGGCTGCTACTTTTTCTGAACCGGAAATTAAAGGCTTTTGAAAGCGGGAGGGATACTACCCTTGTTTAGAGATCTTCTTGAGTATGTCTGGATCATGCTGAAGCGCCTGGTTACGTCCAGGATTTTTCTGCTGTTTCTGATCTTCACGGGGATGTTTGCGGTCCTGATCGGCAAACTGTTCGATCTTCAGATCATCCATGGCCAGGAATACCTGGACGACTACGTTTCTACGACCTACCGGACCGTCTATACGCCGGGGACCCGCGGCAATATCTACGACGCCGGCGGCAATCTGATCGCGTACAACGAGCTGGCTTATTCCGTTACCGTGCGCGACACGGGGACGTACAAAGGGAACCAGGCCATGAACCAGATGATCTATCAGCTGGTAAAGATCCTGGAAAAGCACGGAGAGACCATCGAATCCCACCTGGATCTCGGGTTCGACACGGAGGGGAACCTGATCTATACCTCTTCCTCCGAGGCTGCCCGCAAGCGCTTTCTGCGCGATTATTACGGGCTGACTTCCGTAAATAAACTGGACGACGACGACGGGAAGTATCCGTCGGCGGTCACGGCCCGGGAACTGTTCGACCAGATCATGACGAAACGCTACGATCTGGTCAGCCTGAAAGACAAAAACGGGGACCCGGTCGAACTGACCGACTGGGAAGCGCTGCAGATCGCCCATATCCGCTACGCCCTTTCTCTGGTCTCTTACAGGAAATACCAGACGGTCACCGTATCTACCGATATTTCCCAGGAGACCGTGGCCGACGTGGCGGAGCATATGGCGGATATGGACGGAGTCGAGATCGCCGAGTCTACGGTCCGGGTCTACAACGACGCGGTCTATTTCGCCCCGATCATCGGCTATACGGGCAAGGTCCAGGCGGAGCAGCTGGAGGCCCTGAAAGAGCAGGATCCCAACTACGATGCGGACGACATCGTCGGGCGCACGGGGATCGAGGCGTCCATGGAATCCGTGCTGCACGGCCAGAAAGGCGTCACCAATATGTATGTGGACAGCTACGGCCAGATCTTAAAGATCCGCGAGGATTCCACGCAGCCGACGGCCGGAAACGACATCTATCTGACCGTCCGCAGCGATCTGCAGAAAGGCATCTACCATCTGCTGGAGCAGCAGCTGGCCGGCGTGCTGGTGTCCCATCTGGTAAACCGGGACGTATCCGAAGAGGAGAATCGTGATTCCAGCAAGGTCCGCGTTCCGATCAAGGACGCTTATTACCAGCTGATTAATAACAATGTCCTTTCCCTGAGCCATATGGCGGGAGAGGAGGCCGACGGGGTGGAACAGGAGATCGTCCGCAAATTCAGCCAGTTCCGTGACCAGGTTTTAAACGATATCCGCACGGAGCTGGAGGATCCCGGCGCCCGGCCCATGTCCGAGCTTTCCGAGGATATGCAGTCCTATATGAATTTTATCTGTTCCTATCTGGCCGGCAGCACCATCGGCGTGATCCAGCGGGACCGGATCCCCGCGGATGATAAAGCGGCCCAGGCCTGGAACGAGGGCAGTTTAAGCCTGCGGGAGTATCTCTACGCGGGGATCTCCGGGGGCTGGGTGGATACCTCGCGTCTGGAAACCGAAAATAAATATTCCAGCGCCGATACGAGCTTCCGGACCCTGACGGAATATGTGACCGAGTCTGTCCGCGAGGACGCCAGCTTTATCAAGCGCCTTTACCGGTACCTGGTGGACCAGGAGATCGTGACCGGCCAGGAACTGTGCCTGGCCCTTTACTCCCAGGGAGTTCTGGCGTATGACGCGGAGCAGATCGAGCGCCTGCGCACGGGCGGAGCGGATTACGCGTACCAGTTTATGTGCGACAAAATCACGAATCTGGAGATCACGCCGGCGCAGCTGGCCCTGGATCCCTGTACGGCAGGCTGTACCGTGACCGACGTAAATACCGGCAAGGTCCTGGCGCTGGTCACCTATCCCAGCTATGACAACAATAAAATGTCCGGCACTGTGGACGCCGCTTATTTCAATAAGCTGAACAACGATCTGTCGCGGCCGTTCTACAACAACGCGACGCAGGCGTTAAAGGCGCCGGGTTCCACTTTCAAACCGGTCACGGCCGTCGCGGCGCTGGAGGAGGGCTACGTGGGCCTGGACGAAACCATCGAGTGTACCGGCCGTTATACGGACATCACGATCCCGCTGCGCTGCTGGATCTATCCGGGGCAGCACGGGGCCCTGACGATCCGTCAGGGAATCCAGGAATCCTGCAACTATTTCTTTGCGGAGCTGGCACACCGCATGTCCACGGATGAAAACGGCGTTTATTCCACGGACAAAGGCCTGCAGGTAATCCGGAAATACGCCGCCATGTTCGGGCTGGACCATACCTCTGGCATCGAGATCGACGAGAATCCGCCCAGCATTTCCAATGAAGACCCGGAGCGTTCCGCCATGGGGCAGGGCACCCATGCGTATACCAACGTGCAGCTTTCCCGCTATGTGACGGCCATCGCCAACCGGGGGCAGGTCTTCGAACTGAGTCTCGTGGACCATATCGACAGCGCGTCGGGCGAAGTGATTCAGAGCTACGAGCCGCGGCTCGCCAACCAGCTGGAGATCGCCGATTCCACCTGGGACGCGGTGCAGGAAGGGATGCGCAACGTGATCGCCCTGGGCAGCGTGCGCAGCATTTTCCAGGACCTGGATGTAGAGATCGCCGGAAAAACCGGTACAGCCCAGGAAAACTCCCGCGGCAACCACGCGTTCTTCATCTCCTACGGACCTTATTCCGATCCGGAGATCAGTGTGACCGTCAATATCCCTTACGGTTACAGTTCTTCGGAAGCGGCCGCGGTAGCCAAGAACGTCTACCAGCTTTACTATGGATACACGAATCTGGATTATATTATGAATACAGGCGCCCTGGATGCCACGGACATCGTGGTCGGCGACTAAAAGCCGGCAGCGCGGCCCGTTTTCGGGCGATCGATTATATGGAGGATGGGACTATGAAAAACACAGTTGTGATCAAGAGCAACAAATCCGGCATGACGGTCATCCTGGACCCGGAGATCCCCTTTGAGCAGCTGGTGTCTGACGTAGCCGATAAATTCGGCAGCAGCGCCAAATTCTGGGGATCCGTACAGATGACGCTCACGCTGTCCGGCCGGGAGCTGGCTCCGGAGGAGGAGTTTCGGATCGTCAATACGATCACCGGCAATTCCCAGATCGAGGTCCTCTGCCTGCTGGATCAGGATCTGAACCGGACCCGGCGCTGCGAGAAGGCGCTGAACGAGAAGCTGATGGAGATCTCGGCCGCGACGGGGCAGTTCTATCGCGGCAACCTGCGCTCCGGCGAGACCATTGATTCCGAGACCAGCATCGTCGTCATCGGCGACGTGGAAGAGGGCGCCAGAATCGTCTCCAAGGGCAATATCGTGGTGCTGGGCGACCTGTACGGTTCCGTCCACGCGGGCATCTCCGGGAACGAGTATGCGGTAGCAGCTGCTTTCGAGATGGCTCCTTCCAGTTTAAAGATCGCGGACTTCGAGGCGAAGTGTCCCGGAAAAGGGAAGCGCCTAGCCAAAGGTCCGGTGATGGTCAGCGTAAGGGATGGGGAGCTCTGCATTGAAAGCATGAAAAAAAGTTTTTTCCACCGATAAATTGTTAAAATAATACTGGAAATCTTTCCAAAGATAGGTTAGAATATCTGTGTCAGGCATTTGCCGGCACGTCGGATCAAAACTGTATAAGGTAATCGTAGGTAGTCCAGGAGGATGAGACATGAGCGAAGTCATCGTTATTACCTCCGGAAAAGGCGGGGTGGGTAAGACCACGACCTCTGCCAACATCGGGACAGGCCTGGCGATCCTGGGAAAGCGCACCGTGATGATCGATACGGACATCGGACTGCGCAATCTGGATGTAGTCATGGGACTGGAAAACAGGATCGTGTACAACCTGGTAGATGTGGTGGAGGGCAACTGCAGGATGAAGCAGGCCCTGATCAGAGACAAAAGATACCCGAATCTGTATTTGCTTCCCTCGGCGCAGACGAGGGATAAATCGGCGGTGAATCCTGAACAGATGATAAAACTGATCGACGATCTACAGGAAGAATTTGATTACATACTGCTCGACTGTCCGGCCGGCATCGAGCAGGGCTTTAAAAACGCGGTGGCCGGAGCGGGGCGGGCGCTGGTCGTGACCACCCCGGAGGTTTCCGCCATCCGCGACGCCGACCGCATCGTCGGACTGCTCGAAAACGGGGAGATGAAAAGCATTCATCTGATCATCAACCGGGTGCGGGCCGATATGGTCCGCCGGGGCGACATGATGTCGGTGGACGACGTGATGGATATCCTGGCCGTTCCGCTTCTGGGCGCCGTCCCGGAAGACGAGGCCATCGTGATCTCCACGAACCAGGGAGAGCCGCTGGCCGGTACGGACACTCCGGCGGGACAGGCCTACCTGGATATCTGCCGGAGGCTGCTGGGAGAGGATGTGCCTCTGTCTCTTCCCAATGTGTCCTATGGTTTCTTTGGGAGACTGGCCGGGCTTCTCAGGCGGGCGTAGGAGGCGGTTATGGACCGGAGACTTGCGCTGGCGTACAGGAACCGATCGGGAGAGATCGCCAGGAGGCGGCTGAAATTTCTCCTGACGGCGGACAAGACGGGGTTCTCTCCGGAGACCCTGGAGATGCTCAGAGAGGATATCTGCCGCGCAGTATCGAAATATATGGATGTGGATCCCGGCCAGATCGAGATGCGGGTGAGGAACGGCCTTTTGCCGGTTCTTTATGCGGCCATACCGATAAAAGGTCCATTTGTAAGGGGAACCATTTGAAATGCTTTTTGATTACAATTTTCGCAGATACAATTTCCGCATGATCCTGTATATGACGGCGCTTTCCATCGTAGGCCTCATGGCGATCTGGAGCGCGACGAACCAGAACCAGGACACGCTGAATAAACAGATAATGGGGATCGGGCTGGGACTTGTGATCGCGGTGGTGCTTTCCGTCATCGACTATCATTTTATCCTCTCGCTCCATTTCCTGATCTACGCAGTCTGTATCGGCTTCCTGGCGGCCGTGCTTCTGTTCGGCAAAGGCCGCGGGATCGCCGTCCGGTGGCTGGAGCTGCCTGTGATCGGGCAGATCCAGCCGGCGGAATTTGTAAAGATCGGCCTGATCCTGTTTTACGCGTGGTATTTCCAGCGCTATCAGGAAAAGATCAATCATTTTCTGGTGGTAGCGGCGGCGGCGGTGCTTTTTGCGGTCCCGGCGTATCTGATCTACGAGCAGCCGAACCTGTCTACGGTGATCGTGCTGACGGTCACGGTGGCGGCCATCGTTTTTTCGTCCGGGATCAGTTATAAATGGATCCTGGGGGTACTGGCCGTGGCGGTTCCGGCCGCGGCGCTGCTGTTTTATCTGCTCCTAAACGGTCTGATCCCGTTCATGAGAGGCTATCAGGCCAACCGTATCCTGGCCTGGTGGGATCCGGAATTGTATTCGGATACCTATTACCAGCAGGAGAGCTCCATCATGGCCATCGGTTCCGGCCAATTATGGGGAAAGGGATGGAACAATACGGGGATCCTTTCCGTAAAGGCCGGTAATTTCCTGGTGGAAGAGCAGAACGATTTTATTTTTGCCATCATTGGAGAGGAGTTTGGCTTTGTGGGAGCCATCGCAGTCATCGGGCTGTATCTTCTCCTGATCTACGAATGTCTGATCATGGCTATGAGGGCTTCTGATCTGTCGGGACGGATGATCTGCGTGGGTATGGCGACGCTTCTGGCGTTCCAGAGCTTCGCCAATATCGCGGTAGCTACGGCGATCTTCCCCAATACGGGGCTTCCGCTGCCGTTCATCAGTTCCGGGGTCAGTTCGCTTTTAAGCTTATTTATTGGTATGGGCGTAGTGCTCAACGTAGGATTGCAGCGGAAGTCTAGTAACGAATGAAGGAGGAGCGTACATGAACGTCGGTTTAATCGCCCACGATTCCAAGAAGAAGCTGATGCAGAATTTCTGTATCGCCTATCGCGGGATCTTAAGTAAAAATACACTTTACGCCACAGGTACCACCGGCAGGCTGATCGAGGAGGTCACGAATTTAAACGTCCATAAGTATCTGGCCGGTCATCTGGGCGGGGCAGAGCAGATGTGTACGGATATTGAACAGGATCAGCTGGATCTGGTGATCTTTTTCAGGGAGCCGGTGTCTCCCAAACGCACGGATCCGGATGAGAGCAGCATCATCCGTACCTGCGACCTCCATAATATACCGGTCGCCACGAACCTGGCCACAGGAGAACTGCTGGTCAAAGCGCTGGAGCACGGCGATCTGGAATGGCGAGAGATGTACAAATGAACGGGCGCGTAAAAAACGTGTATCGCGGCTTCCGGCCTCTTTGCGCGGCGGGAATCCTGTTTTTAAGCGTCTCTCTGTGCGGCTGCGGCGCGTTAGCCGGATTCGGCAGGAAAGAGCTGGTATCGCCGTATTCGTTTGAAGAAGACGGCATCGCTCTGGGCGATCTTCTGGAAGACGCGGCGGAGGAGTTTTCTGCGGCGCAGACCAGCCATGGCACTTTCCTTACGGAGAGCCGGGATCTCTGCGTCGTGACCGACGAATCGGTTTTCGCGCAGGATATGATCGACGCCGAGGCGGGGATTCTCTTTGATCTGGAAAACCGGCAGGTGCTTTACAGCAAAAACGCCTACGAGCGCCTGTACCCGGCCAGCATCACGAAGATCATGACGCTGCTTCTGGCCGCCAAATACGGCAACCTGTCCGACGTAGTGACCGTGACGGACGGAGCGGTGATCACCGAGAGCGGCGCTTCGCTGTGCGGGATTCACCCCGGGGATCAGCTGACGCTGGAACAGCTTTTATACGGCCTGATGCTGCCGTCCGGCAACGACGCGGGGGCGGCCATCGCGATCCATCTGGCCGGGAGTATCGAGGCGTTCGCGGATATGATGAACGAGGAAGCCAGGCTGTTAGGCGCGACCGGCACGCATTTTGTAAATCCGCACGGGCTGACCGACGAGGAGCATTATACGACCGCTTATGATCTGTATCTGATCTATCAGGAGGCTCTGAAGTACCCGCTGTTCCGGGAAGTGACGGGAACCGTTTCCTACCGGACCGAGTTTATGCAGGCTTCCGGAAAGCCGGTCACGGTGTTGTGGGAGTCCAGCAACCAGTATTTAAACGGCAAGCGGAAGCAGCCGGAAGGCGTTACCGTTTTTTCCGGCAAGACCGGCACGACGATGGCGGCGGGGAGCTGCCTGATCCTGGGATCGAGAAACGACGCGAACGGGAACGAGTATATTTCGGTCGTATTGAAATCCCCCAACCGGGACAGTCTCTACGAGAACATGACAAAGTTAATCTCGATGATCGTCAAATAGTGATTGCCTTTTGAACCGATCTATACTATAATTAAAAAGAAAACAAATAACTTTTTATACAAAACCAATAAACTCAAGGAGGACAAAAAATATGGTGCAGATCATTGCTGGCGACAAGGGAAAGGGAAAGACGAAATATCTGCTGGATAAGGCGAACGCGGCCATCAAAGAAGCGAAAGGATCGATTGTTTATCTGGATAAAAGCTCCAAGCATATGTATGAATTGAATAACAGGATCCGGCTGATCAATGTAAAAGGCTTCGATATTGACAGTAGTTCGGGCTTTATTGGTTTTGTTTGCGGTATCATCTCTCAGGATCACGATCTGGAAGTGATGTATCTGGACAGCTTTTTGAAACTGGCCTGTCTGGAGGGGCAGGATATTTCGGAGACCGTGGCCGCTCTGGATAAGATCGGTGAGAAATTCCACGTAACCTTTGTGCTGAGCGTATCGATGGACGCGGACCGTCTTCCGGAAAGCGTCAGGGATAAGGTGACGATCTCTCTGTGACCGGATACGGAAGATAAACCGAGGGTAAAGGGCCTGGTATTCTTTATCAGGCTCTTTTGGACTTTATAATACCAGGAGGGAGGATGCCTGTTCCATGGCGAAGAAAAAAAAGAAAAAGATAATCCGGTACCGCAGATCTCTGCAGATCAACATCGGGATGGTTATCTTTGCGCTTATTTTTCTCTATATGGCGTTCTACGTCTATCAATATATGACCAGGAACAAGGTGCAGCCCTACGAGGTGGTAGAGGGTTCCATCGTCAGCGACCGTAGTTTTACGGGACTGATCCTGCGCAGCGAGACCGTCGGATATGCGGCGCAGAGCGGCTATATCAATTATTATGTCCGCGAGGGCAAGCGGGCGGCCGTGGGGACCAATATCTATTCGCTGGACGAGACGGGGCAGGTTGCCAGACTGCTGGAGGAAAACGCCCAGTCCCAGAACCTGCTTTCCGACCAGGACCTGTCAAATATTAAAAGGGCTCTTTCATCGTTCAGCCTTTCCTATTCGGATGAAAATTTTGATCAGATCTATGACGCCAAATATTCCCTGGACTCCATGGTCCTGGAATACGCGAATTTTAACTCGCTGAACATGGACGAGCTGCTGGTACAGCAGTTGGGAGGCAATTTTTCTCAGATCAAATCCAGCGTCAGCGGCGTCGTTTCCTACTCAGTGGACGGATACGAGGGGATGGATCCGACCGCCGTCACTGCCGGCGATTTTGACAGGAGCGGTTATTCCCGCGCGATCACGCACGCGGGCGACCTGATCGAGCAGGGCACGGCGGTCTACAAGATCGTTACCGACGATAACTGGTCCCTGCTGTTCCCGCTTACGGAGAATGACGTGGCGGAACTGGGGACCGCGGAGAGCCTGCAGGTACGGTTCCCGGGAAAGGATTTTACCACGACCGGAACCTATTCGATGATCACGGGCGCCGACGGGAAACCGTACGGCAAGCTGGATTTCACTAAATACATGGTGCAGTTTCTTTCCGACCGCTATCTGGATTTCCAGGTGATCATGGATGTGGCCCAGGGCCTCAAGATTCCGGTCAGCTCGGTGACGCAGAAGAATTTCTATCTGGTACCGGTCACCTACCTGACTACGGGCGGAGATTCGGATGAAGAGGGTTTCCTGAAAGAGATCTACACGGAAAACGGTACACTGGTGGAGTTTGTGCCGGCGACGGTTTATTATTCGACCGATGAATTTTACTATATCGATACGGACGAGGACGAGGAGATCCACGCGGGCGATTATCTGGTGAAACCGGAATCCTCCGATCGTTTCCAGATCGGGCAGACCGCTTCCCTGCAGGGCGTATACAATATCAACCGCGGCTACTCGGTCTTCAAACAGATCGAGATCCTGGCCCAGAACAATGAGTTTTATACGGTCCGCAAGGGCACCAGCTACGGGCTCAGCGTTTACGATCATATCGTGCTGGACGCGTCCTCCGTAGACGGCGAGGGTGAACTTATTTATCAATAAGAGGTGATAACATGGTTGCAGAAAATTATCGGGAGATCAAAAAACGGGTGGAACTCGCATGCGCGCGGTCCGGCCGCAGCGCGGACGAGGTCACGCTGATCGCTGTCAGCAAGACGAAACCGGTTCCGATGCTGAATGAGGCTTACGACGCAGGCGCGCGGGACTTCGGAGAAAACAAGGTGCAGGAGATCCTGGAGAAATATCCTGTACTGCCGCAGGATATCCGCTGGCACATGATCGGACATCTGCAGACGAACAAAGTCCGCCAGGTCGTCGGAAAGGCCTGCCTGATCCATTCGGTAGATTCTGTCAGACTGGCGGCGGAGATCGAAAAAGAATCCGCCAGGCAGAAGCGGGTCACGCCTATCCTGCTGGAGATCAACGTGGCGGAAGAGGAGAGTAAGTTCGGCTTTCATCTGTCGGAAGCGGAAAAAGCGCTGACGGAGATCGCCGCTTTCCCGCATGTAAGCGTCCAGGGCCTGATGACGATCGCGCCGTTTGTAGAAGAAGCGGAAGAAAACCGGCAGGTTTTTAGAAAATTGTATCAATTTTTTATTGACATAAAACAAAAAAAAGCCGATAATGTGTATATGAATGTTCTTTCCATGGGTATGACCGGCGACTTCGAAGTGGCGATCGAAGAGGGCGCGACCATGGTGAGAGTAGGCACCGGAATCTTCGGTGAACGAGAAAAGAGGGAGAATTAAAAGCGATGAGCCTGTTTGGAAAATTTGTGGATAGTATCAGACTAAACGATAATGAAGACGACGATTACTTCCTGGATGACGATTACGAAGATGAGAAGCCTGCCAGAAAGCCCCTGTTCGGCGGAAAACGCGACGACGACTATTACGACGACTACGAGGAAGAGGAAGAACCGCAGCCACAGCCGGCAAAGCCCCGTTTCCTGAATAATAGTTCCCGCTCGGCGAAAGTAGTCCCGATGAAGCGCAGCACAGGGCTGGAGGTATCCATGATCAAGCCGACCTCCATCGAGGATTCCAAAGAGATCTGCGACTATCTGCTGGCCGGCAAGGCGGTCGTGCTGAATATGGAAGGCCTGCAGACAGACGTGGCGCAGCGGATCATCGATTTTACGTCCGGCTCCACCTATTCCATAAACGGGAACCTGCAGAAGATATCCAATTACATATTTATCGCTACTCCGGAGTCCGTGGAATTGTCAGGCGATTTCCAGGATCTCTTAAACGGCGGCGGGATGGACATGTCTGGCCTGAATCTGCGGATCTGATAGGTTGGACATCCTGCCGGCAGTAAATGACAGCAGGCAGACGTTCCCTGACCGCCGGGATCATATCGGGGAGGTTGCGGAACGTCTGCTTTTTGTGTTCAGAAATCATATAGAAAATGGAGCGGACATATGGAAGAGCGGCTAACAGTTCATAAAAGCGGGGCGGCGATCTATGATATCGTGCTGACGGATTCGTTTGACGGATTGGGACGGGAGATCGGGACGCTGCAGATAAAGGAACGGCGCGTCTGCATCGTTACGGATTCTACGGTGGCGGGATACTATCTGGACGAAGTGAAACGGATCCTGGAAGCTTGCTGCCGTCAGGTAAGCGTTTTTGTGTTTCCTGCCGGAGAGGCCTATAAGAATCTGGACACAGTGCGCAGGCTGTACGAACACCTGATCCAAAACCATTTTGACCGGAAGGACATGCTGGCCGCTTTGGGCGGAGGCGTGGCCGGCGATCTCTGCGGCTTTGCGGCCGCCACCTATCTGCGGGGGATCTCGTTCATCCAGATCCCGACGACACTGCTGGCACAGGTGGACAGCTCCATCGGCGGCAAGACCGGCGTGGATTTTGACGCCTATAAAAATATGGTAGGAGCGTTCCATATGCCGCGGCTCGTCTATACCAATGTGCGGACGCTGCAGACGCTGACGGAGGAACAGTTCAGTTCCGGCATGGGCGAAGTGATTAAACACGGCCTGATCCGGGACGCGGGATATTATCGCTGGCTGTCTGAACACCGGAGTTCTTTGCTGGCGAGAGACCCTGACGCCTGCATATATACGATCCTGCGCAGCGTCGAGATCAAACGCAGTGTCGTGGAGGAGGATCCCACCGAACAGGGAGAACGCGCGCTTTTGAACTTCGGCCATACGCTGGGACACGCGATCGAAAAACAGACGGATTTTTCCATGCTTCACGGTCACTGCGTCGGCCTGGGGATGCTGGCGGCGGCCAGGATCAGCGCCGGCAGAGGTTATCTGACGGAAACGCAGGAAAGAGAGCTCGGCGAACTGCTGCAGGCTTTTCATATGCCGGTAAAGGTATCCGGCCCGAATGCGGAGGATATACTGACCGCTACGAAAAATGACAAAAAAATGGACGGCGGCCGGATCCGATTTATCCTTTTGAAGCAGATCGGAGAGGCCTTTATCGACGCACAGGTGACGGAGGAGGAAATGCGGGAGGGCCTAAACGCCGTTTTGCAGCCGTAATGAAGCGGTAACGTTTTAAGTTTGGGCCGCCTGCAGACATTTTTCCGGCTTTCGGCTGAACGAAATACCGGAGGATCTCACGATCGCAAACTACAAGGAGCTGGTATGAAGAAAAAAATCGTGCACATGGCGCTTTACTTTTTGACGGTTCGTTTTTTGTTCGCGCTGGATCAATGGACCAAAAGCCTGGCTGTTAAACACTTAAAAGGGCATGGGCCCCACGTACTCCTGGACGGGATCTTTGAATTTCTGTACTCGGAAAACCGGGGAGCGGCGTTCGGCATCCTGCAGGGAAAGCAGGTGTTTTTCAGCCTGATCGCGGTACTGGTCCTTTTAGCCGTTATTTATGCGCTCTGGAAGCTGCCTGTGACTAAAAAATATCTGCCGATGATCCTCTGCCTGCTTCTGATCGCGTCGGGAGCCGCCGGCAATCTGATCGATCGTTTGTCCGAGGGCTATGTGGTGGACTTTCTGTATTTCAGCCTGATCGATTTTCCGATCTTTAATGTGGCGGATTGCTACGTGACCGTTTCCACGGTCCTATTGTTTGTGCTGTTGTTCTTCGGATTCTACTCGGACGAGGATCTGGCTGTGCTGCTGCCGGGCAGAAAGGAGTCTGAATGAGACAGGAATATCAGGTAAAAGCGGGGCAGGAGCAGCGGATCGACCGTTATCTGACGGAGGTCTGCGACGGACTGTCCCGTTCGTATTTACAAAAGCTTCTGAAAGCTGGGGAAGTGCTCGTCGATGATGTGGCGGTGAAAGCCAATTATAAACTCTCTGCCGGAGAGCGGGTTGCACTGGAACTGCCGGAGCCGGAGGAGGCGGAGATCACGGCCAAAGAAATGCCGCTGGATATCGTATACGAGGACGAGGATGTGATCCTGATCAATAAACCGAAAGGGATGGTGGTGCATCCGGCGGCGGGGCACATGGACGATACGCTGGTCAACGGCCTGATGGCCCATTGCCAGGGGCATCTGTCCGGCATCAACGGCGTCTTGCGGCCAGGGATCGTTCACCGGATCGACCGTGACACCACCGGCCTGCTGATCGTCTGCAAAAACGATACGGCTCACGCCTCGATCGCGGAGCAGTTAAAGGAGCATACGATCACGCGCCGGTATCAGGCGATCGTCAGCGGTGTGCTGAAAGAGGACGAGGGGACCGTCGACGCGCCCATCGGCCGCCATCCCACGGACCGGAAAAAAATGAGCGTCAACGCGAAGAACGGCAGAAGCGCGGTGACCCATTACCGGGTCCTGGAACGGTTTGCAAACTATACGTACATCGAATGCCGCCTGGAAACGGGGCGCACCCACCAGATCCGCGTACACATGGCCTCAATCCATCACCCGGTCCTGGGAGATACGGTTTACGGTCCGGAAAAATGCCCATTCGATCTGGAGGGCCAGACGCTGCACGCCGGAGTGTTGGGTTTTGTTCATCCAAGAACGGGAGAATATATGGAGTTTTCCGCGCCGCTTCCAGAATACTTCTCCAATCTCCTGGAAAAATTGCGCAAAACAACTTGATTCCTCTATACATTTGAAAAACATTGGTTTATAATAATAGGGACAGGTGATGAATCGCCTGGAAAGGAGAAGGCATCATAATGGATGGGAATCTGGTTTTTACGATTGGAAGGCAGTGCGGCAGTTTGGGGCGGACCATCGGACGCAGGCTGGCGGAAACGATGGGAGTGAAGTGTTACGATAAGGAACTGCTGACAGAAGCGGCAAAAAACAGCGGGCTGTGCGAGGAATTATTTAAAAATAACGATGAAAAACCCACGAACAGTTTCCTCTATTCGCTGGTGATGGACACTTATTCTATGGGGTATGGCGGAGCTCCCGCTTATATGGACATGCCGCTTAACCATAAGATCTTTCTGGCCCAGTTCGATACCATAAAAAAACTGGCCAGCGAGGAATCCTGCGTGATCGTGGGGCGCTGCGCGGATTATGCTTTGGCAGATTATCCCTGCAAGGTCACCGTTTTCCTGACCGGCAATGAAGAGGACAAAATTAAACGCCTGATGGAGCTTTATCAGGTCAATGAATCCAAAGCCAGGGATATCCTGATCAAGACAGACCGCAAGCGTTCCAGTTACTATAATTATTATTCCAATAAAAAATGGGGAGACGCCAGGGAATACGACCTGTGTATCAACAGCAGCTATACCGGCGTGGACGGCGCGGTCGAGCTGATCCAGAGATTTGCGCAAATGAAGTTCGGCGGAAAATAATATGAACGCGCTGGAATTAAAGATCATCGCGATGTTTCTGATGCTGTGCGACCATTTGTGGAGTACGATCGTACCGGGATTCCCATGGCTGACCAGCATCGGCCGGATCGCGTTTCCCATTTTTGCGTTTCAGATCGCGGAGGGATTTTCCCGGACGCACGACCGGAAGAAGTATCTGAAGCGGATGTTCGTGTTTGCCCTGATTTCTGAGCTTCCTTTCAATCTGATGGTGGGAGGGTGGTGGTTTTACCCGATCCACCAGAACGTGATGTTCACTTTTTGTCTTGCAATCATTGCCATGATGGTACTGGAAGAGGCAAAAAAGAAAGGCTGGCTCCTGTTCGGACTGACGTTTGCGGTCATTCTTCCTGTCAGCTATGTGCTCGGTTTCATTACCTTTGTGGATTATTACGGTTACGGCATCTGGATGGTTTTGCTGTTTTATCTGTTCAAAGATTTGCGATGGGGATGGGTCGGAGAGTTGGCCGGCATGTTTTATATCAACTGGATCATGATCGGAGGACTGGTATTTAACGTACCCATCCTTGGCCATAT
This sequence comes from uncultured Lachnospiraceae bacterium, assembly GCA_947628025.1. GTDB lineage: Bacteria > Bacillota > Clostridia > Lachnospirales > Lachnospiraceae > UBA3402. The sequence goes on from CANQYH010000003.1 coordinate 22,923, forward strand.
CGTGGAGATCCCCGAGCAGGGCCTGGCGCTCCTGGCGCTTATACCGATCTGGCTTTATAACGGGAAACAGGGTCCCCATAATAAGACGATCCAATATGCCTGTTATGCGTTTTACCCGGTGCATATGCTGATCCTGGCGCTGGCCGCAAGGTATCTTTTCTGAATGTCAAACGATAGACCTGTACGTAAATAAAAAGGAACGGCTGTAAAAATACGTTAAATCTTTACCGGCTGAGCCTGTGTCGTTTCGCAAATAGAGAAAGCTGTGTCGTAGTAGCGGGATGATACGGATAAGATAGTGAGATTGTCTATACAATTTCGCTATTATTTTTATTGACAATAAAAATGTATTTATGCAGTTAATAGCATACCACAAAATGAGATAGATTACCATTTATAAAATTTCATGTATCTTAATGTTCTAAAAACTGGATTTTTATGCAAATATGTGCTAGCATTTATAGAACAGACAAATAAATCTGGAGTTATGGAGGTATAAACATGCTGAAAAAAGCAAATCCGATTTTGAATACGATCATAGGCGCATTTGTTGGAGTCTTTATTGGGCATGGAATATATGTATTCTGGGATTTTAAGACGCACCCAGATTTATATGCAATGCAGTCTGCGCCATGGTACACAAGCATTTTATTATATGGTATCGTAACGGCTATCGTTTTGGTCACAGCTATTATTATAAAGCTGGTTATACGACATAAACTAAAACAGCAATAATTTCATTATGGATTTTCTGAGTTTTAAGGTTGATATTCGTGATATCAGCCCTGCGCGTTCGAAAAAATAGATCGGCGCATAGGCGCAAAATCCGGCGGACCCGTAAATGTTTCGCGCCGGAAAACTTGGGGATTGACGGTGGAGAGAGAAAAGAGTATAATAAGGACAACCTACCAACTATTCGCGAAAGCATACTTTAACGAATAGTTGGTCTGCTGGCTTCGTGGAGTGGCTCTGGAGTCAATCCATAAACACGGCACTGGGGGCCAAAATTGGCAGTTTTGATCACAAAAAGGACTTTTGACCGAATATGAAACTTCAGCGTTTATACAGCCTGGTGCGCCAGGCTGCGGATGATTATGATCTGATCCATGACGGCGACCGGATCGCCGTGGGAATATCCGGAGGCAAAGACAGTTTGACGCTGCTTTATGCGCTGCACGGATTACAGCAGTTTTATCCGAAAAAATTTGATCTGTTTGCGATCACCGTAGATCTGGGCTTGGATGGCTTTGATCTGGGACCGGTGAAAACGCTCTGTGAGCGATTTTCCGTTCCGTATACGATCATTTCTACGGAAATCGGAAAAATTTTGTTTGATATCCGCAGGGAAAGCAATCCCTGTTCCCTGTGCGCCAAGCTGCGCAAAGGCGCGCTGAACCAGGCGGCGCTGGATCTAGGCTGCAATAAAGTAGCTTACGCCCACCATAAGGACGATGTGGTGGAAACCCTGTTGTTATCCATGATCTATGAGGGACGTTTCCATACATTTGAACCGGCTACATACCTGGACCAGACCGGTCTGACGGTGATTCGTCCCATGATCTATGTATGTGAGGCCGACGTGATTGGTTTCAAAAACAAATATGAGCTTCCTGTCTGCAAAAATCCCTGTCCGGCGGACGGATATACGAAACGGGAATATGTTAAAAAATTAACAAAACGGATCGCACAGGAAACTTCCACGGATGTCAAAAGCCAGATGTTTCACGCGATCCTGAACACGCCTCTGCCCGGCTGGGAAATAAAAGGAAAGGATGTCTAAACAATGCCGAAAAATATACCATATTATGAACAAAAGGACCGCGAAAATACGCTGCGTCTCCGCGAAATGATCAAGGAACTGCCGCCGTACTGTGCCGATTTTTTTCGAGGAATCGAGCAGGAAACCTCCTCTCGCACCCGCATCGCCTACGCTTATGATCTGCGGGTGTTCTTTGAGTTCCTGCAGAAAGAAAACCCTGTATTTGCCAAAATGGACCTCCGGGATATCTCCCTGGATCATCTGGATGAACTCCATGTTACGGATCTCGAAGAATATATGGAATATCTGAAATACCGGTTCAACGATAAAAATCAGGAGGTGATCAACAAAGAACGCGGCGTCATGCGCAAAATATCCTCCCTGAAAAGCTTTTATAATTATTTTTATCGGACGGAAAAGATAAAAAACAATCCGGCCGCTCTGGTGAAGCTCCCGAAGCTCCACGAAAAAGAGATCATCCGCCTGGATATCGACGAAGTCGCCATGCTGTTAGATGAAGTGGAAAGCGGCGATTCTCTGACTGAAAAGCAGCGCGCTTTTCATCAAAAAACACATACGCGGGACTTGGCCCTGCTCACTCTCCTGCTTGGGACCGGCATCCGTGTGTCCGAATGTGTGGGACTGGATCTGACCGATATCGACTTTAAAAACTCAGGGATCCGCGTCCACCGGAAAGGCGGGAAAGAGGCAGTCGTCTATTTCGGCGAGGAGGTCGAAGAAGCGCTGCTGGACTATCTCGAGGAACGCAGCCATCTTATCCCCGAAGAGGGCCATGAAAACGCGCTCTTCCTTTCTCTGCAGATGAAGCGTATGTCCGTCCGCAGCGTCGAGAACCTGGTCAAAAAATATGCTAAGATCGTAACGCCGCTTAAAAAGATCACGCCCCATAAACTCCGCAGCACCTACGGTACGTCTCTCTATCAGGAAACCGGAGATATTTATCTGGTCGCGGATGTGCTGGGGCACTCCGATGTCAATACCACTAAAAAGCACTATGCGGCCCAAAATGAAAACCGCCGCCGCGATGCCAGAAACATGGTCCGCCTGCGCGAGGAAACGTAAAGCGGCGCATTGAATACCCCGAAACAGCGGCTGCCTTAAAACTCCGGTAAAACTATGAAAACTTGTTTTTCTTTCCTATCACAGCTGCGGTTCGCCGTACATCACCGTCAGATAATTGCCTGTGTGAATGGTATCCCCGCTCAGGCGGTTCATCTGACGGAGACAGCCGACGTATTCGGAAACGCTCAGTCCTGTCCCCGGGGCATACTCCTGCGCAATCTTCCACAGAGTATCTCCCTCCCGGATCTCAATGCTTGTGTAATAAGCGCTCCTCTTCTCTCCCGCCGGCTCTTTCGCCATCGCGCTCATCATGACTGTCCCGCAAAGTCCAAAACCGAACGATAAAATGAATATGGTTAAGACCACAATTCTCGCTTTGTCATACTGTTTCATCTTATGTACCTCCCATATCCGTCCCGAACATATGTTGCGAACAAACGTTCTATATGTTTTATTATACCACCGAACAAACGTTTGTCAATGCTTTTTCCGATTTTTTTCGAACAAAGGTTTGCATTTTGCTCCAAACTATGCTAATATAAAATAAGAAAAAGAATGTATGTTCTGTTTATGGAGGATATGACATGGCTCAGGGAAAGATCAGCGCGAAACAGCAGGAGATTCTGGAGTATATTAAGGAAACCATCTTGAAGAAAGGCTATCCGCCGGCCGTCCGGGAGATCTGCGAGGCCGTTCATCTGAAATCGACGTCTTCCGTTCATTCCCATCTGGAGACGCTGGAGAAAAACGGCTATATCCGGCGCGATCCCACGAAGCCGAGGACGATTGAGATCATTGACGACTGCTTTAATCTGAACCGCCGCGAGATCGTGAACATTCCGTTGGTCGGCACGATCGCTGCCGGCGAACCGATCCTGGCCGAACAGAACATCGAGAATTATTTTCCGATGCCGGCCGAGTTTCTGCCAAATCAGGAGACGTTTATGCTCCGTGTCAAGGGCGACAGTATGATCAATGTGGGAATCTTCGACGGCGACCAGATCATTGTGAAACAGCAGTCCACGGCGCATAACGGGGAGATCGTGGCCGCGCTGGTCGATGATTCGGCGACAGTCAAGCGTTTTTATAAGGAAAACGGGCATTACCGCCTCCAGCCGGAAAACGATTCCATGGATCCCATCATCGTGGACCATGTGGAAGTTCTGGGCGTCGTGATCGGACTGCTGCGCATGATGTGACCGGACAGTATCCCGGCAGGTTTCGGCCTGAGTAAACAATAAAGTGCCATGCGCGTTTTTTTCATGCGATTCCCATTGGAACATAAAAAAGAGACAATCCATATTCGGGACTGCCTCTTTTTTGTTGACGGACTCTGCAGGAACTGGCCGCAAAAAACTCATTTTTTCATCTTTTCCCACTCTTCGTTTCCCTGCATATAATCGAATGTTTTATCTCCAAGAGATTCCGACAGCTTCCGCCTGAGCCCGGCCGAAAAATCAGGGTCGGCCGTTTTAAACGTCATATGCTGATAAAGCCTGGATCTGGTAAAATCGCCGATCGTTTCAAGACTGTCCAGGATCTCCCGCATAAGCCGCAGCGTCCATGCGGCATCTTTCTCCCATACCGCAACCTCCAGTCCGTAACAGACCTCATTATATCTGCCCATTTCAAAAACAGACGCAGCGGAGGAGGAAACTTCAACCAGCTTTTTCGCCATCTCGCGATCGCCGTCTTCCATATAAAGAGCGCGCAGGTCATTGAATACCATCTGCAGGTGCTGATATCCGATGAAGATCAATTCCTCGTATGCGCGATAGGCTTCCGTCCGTTTCCCTGTTTTGCTGTTTACCGAAGCCTCCTTGCGCTTGCGTTCCGGATTCTCCAAAGAGAAATAATCCAGATATCGGGCCGCTTTTTCATAATCCTCTTTCCGGAAAAACGCGTGGAACAGAGAATCCGCCGCCTGATTGCGGATCCGTTCATCCTCCGAGCCCAGACACCGCTCGTACCATCCGAATATCACAGGATCATACTGGTCTTTGTCCGGGAGTTCTTTCGTCATTCGTCCCGCGTCCAGAATGACTGCCGCCTGCCAGATCAGTTTTTCACAATTCGGATATTCCTCGATCTTTTCCTTTACGGAACGAAATACGTCATCGAATTCCCGGCTCTCCAGCTCCTTTTGAATCATCAGCAGATACCGGTTGATCTCCTCGTCTGTCAGCTCCTCCCGAAAAGACAGAAGCTCATCCGTGGTAATGCCGAGCAGCCTCGCAATCGGAGCAAGCAGCGCGACATCCGGCAGCGTGCTGCCTCTCTCCCATTTGTTTACCGCGGGAGCCGTTACGCCGAGGCGCGCAGCCATCTCCTCCTGTGTCATGCCTTTATTTTTTCTGTATTTTTTGATAATAGTTCCGATCGTCATGTTCCGTTGTCCCCTTTACTGTTTTTGAATCGATTCTGTATATAGTATAGCGGATCGAAACGCAATCGTCTATTGAATGTGAGTTAAGCGGCAGGCATTATCTTTTACCAATGATTAATTTTTGATTAATCCGGAACCAAGACCTCTCCGCTGTCCGTGATCACCGCCTCTCCGATCTCAAACGCGGTCCGGACGACGGTCGGCTCCTCCGCATAGATTCCCCGGTGCATCACGGCGACTGTGTCTCCCACATGCAGGAGACCGCCGGTGATATACTGGCGGACTCGCAGATCGTTCGCATAGACGGTGAATTCGATGCCGTCGTCAGGATCTTTCATCAGGACTGAATCGTCGATCTTAATATAATCCTCGCCGATCTCCGTGATGATGCCGCACAGCCACTGTTCTTCCGGTTCGAGATTTTCATCTGTCTGGTGCGATAAGACGTATTCAACGATCGTTTCCGCCGCCTCCGCCCCGATCTCATAATAATAGCTGTAGTATTCGATGCCGCTCTCCAGATAAGCGCTGCCGGAATCGTTCGTGCGCAGGGTCCAGGACCGGTGGTCCGCGCCCAGCGCCTCGGAGGAGACGAAAAACTGCAGCCGCCAGTCCGTTTCCTGGATCAGGGCTCTCCGCTCGTCTTCATCCGCAACCGTCTGCGCGTCCGCGTACCGCAAAAAGATCTCCCAGAGTTCATCGCTGTCCTGCCGGCTCAGACCATGGCGCTCCGCTTCCAGGCTGTTTTGACCAGAGGGACGGTAAGAAAAGAGCGTCAGATCGCAGTTCTTGGTCAGGTCCAGGCCATCTATGAGCTCCCCCAGCGTCTGCGGCGGACAGAACTCCTCCGACGACCGGCAATAGGAATAATATTCGTCGTGGTCCGCGAACCGTACCGCTATGAACCGGCCGGGATCGACACCGCGGATCGCATAGATCCCGCACTCGGCGGTATATTCTTTGTTTTCGTAAGAATCATAGCCTTTGACGGAAGCGCTGCCCAGCTTTTCACCGACCAGCTCCGCGGAAATGCTCTGTCCCGTGGCGCCGGTCCGCGCACTGTAGCTGGTCCCGCTCCATTCGACTGAAGAAAACTGATCGTTGATACTTCGGCAGTCCCAGCGCCAGATAGGGAGAAGATTCGGGCTCAGGGTCTGTTTATCGGTGTTCCGCGGGCGGTCGTCCACCCAGTACAGACCGTTTTCTGCGGACGGCGCGTGCGTCAGTCCGCTATAAAACTGCGGAAAAACGGCCAGAAGCCCCGTAAGCGCCGCGCAGAAACATGCGGCCGCCGCTCCCCACCGCAGCGGCCGGGAAATGCGGGACGTTTGCCTCCGCCCTGGTTCCGCGGCGTTTTCCACCATTTCGAAATCAATGCCATTCATTGCGTCCAATAGGTCCCGGCTTTTCATACGGCAAATCCCTCCTTTTCCAGCTGCCGCCTAAGCTTTGCCCGCATCCGCGCAAGCTGCGATTTTACCTTGCTTTCTCCCGCGCCGGCCGCTGCCGCGATCTCCGAGACCGGTTCCAGGTACCAGTAGCGCCGGATAAACACATACCGCTGTTCTTCCGGAAGAGACCGCAAAAAACGGTTCAACAGCCCGGTCAGAGCCATCCGGTCCGCCCATTCTCCGTCCCCGCTCTTCGCCGGGATACATTCTTCCAGCTCGTCCAGCGCCAGCCGGTACTGACCGCCGCCCCGCTTCTGCGCCGTCTCCTGTTCCAGGCGGTTCAGGGAAAGCTGCCGCGTGATCCGGCCCAGAAACGCTTTCAACGGAGACGGACGCTTGGGCGGGATCGTGTTCCAGGCTTTCAGATAGGTATCGTTGACGACTTCTCTCGCGTCCTCGCCGTCGCGCAGGATCCCGTAGGCGATCGCATGGAAATACCGCCCGTAGGCGTTTTCGGTCTCCCGGATCGCGTCTTCGGAGCGCTCCCAGTAAAGTCTGACGATCGTTTCATCCGTCATGGGCCTGTCCTCCTTGTGTTTTTATCGTTCACTCTTATATACAGGAAAACGAACGATCCCGTCGCGTTCCCGGCAAATTTTTCTAAACCGTATGGAACAAAAAAGAGACGCCGCGCCCTGTCCGTGACCGCCCTGCCGCCCGCCTTTCCGTCAAAACCTCCGGCAGCGGCCAACGATCCATTTCCGCAGCATCTCTCTATCTTACATATATTCTTTCACGCGCAGCAGATCCGGCAGCGGCAGACAGGACCGGCTCCTCCCGTCACAGATTCCTCCGTCTACGGTCAGGTACGCCGGACCGACTCAGGCTTCCGCGTCCCCGCTTTTGGTATCCACGTCGACTTCGACCATCTTTCCGTCCCGCCAGATCCTCTCCAGATCGTAGAACAGGCGGTCTTCGCGGCAAAACGCGTGGACGATCATATCGCCGTAATCCATCAGGATCCAGTTGGCGGTGCCGTAGCCCTCGATCTGGCGGCACGCGTAACCGGCCTTTCCAAGCGTTTCCTCCACGTTATCGACCATGGCCTGGACCTGGTTGGCGTTGGAACCGTCGGCGATCACAAAATAATCGGCCAGAACGGAGACCTGACGGATGTCGATGATCTTGATGTTATTCGCTTTTTTCTCTTCCAGCGCGGCCTTGGCCAGCTTCACCATTTCCAGCGCCTTGTCGTTTTCTTTCAATGCCTCACTCATGTGTCTTTCTCCTTTCTTCCAGATAGTCATAGGTTTCCTGCGTCATGGGATCGACGCTGCATCCCCGCTGGGCCAGATATTCCAGCGTGCTCTTCACAATCTGGTACACCGCCTCGTCCAGGTCCTCAAACGCCAGCCTGCGCATCTCCGGCAAATGGCCGGCCTTAAAGCGCCGGACCTCGATATAATCCGCCACGTACAGGATCTTGTCCAGAAGCCCCATATCCGGCTTTCCTGTGGTGTGGCAGGCGATGGCGCACAGGATCTCTTCGTCCTGGATCCCGTAATGCTCGCGGGCCAGCCACGCGCCGTATTTGGCGTGGAGGACCGCGGGAGCGTCGATCTCTGCCCGGCTGAGAGGGATCCCGTGCTTTTCACAGCGGCGGATCAGCTCCTCGTCGCCGTAGCATTTCGCGCAGTCATGGAGCAATCCGGCGATCTCGGCCTTGTCCAGCGGATATCCGTACCGCATGGCCAGGCAGATGCAGGTAAACGAGACGCTTAAAGAATGTTCATACCGGGTCTCGCTTAATTTCTTTTTCATTTTTTTCCGGTATTCCTGGATCGATGCCTCCATGGCGTTCCTCCTGATGTTCATTCGGTATTTTTTCGGATCGTTCTGTGCAAAAGCCTGCGTAAAACCGGCTTTCCGTTCATCCGGGTCCGGAATATAGACGGCGGGCCGCGATGTATCCGGCCACCTCCGCCGGGACATAGGCCCCGATATCGTCTCCCCGCCTGACCGCGTCCCGCAGAAAGCTGGAGGAAACGGCTATTTCCCGGCAATGGAGCTTTTCGATGCTTCCGCCGAATTTATCGCGAAGATAGGCGATCTGCCGGTCAAAGCTGCGCTCTCTGCGGTCATATTCCCGTTCCGCCGCCAGCAGGCAGACGGAAGAAAAAATCATCTCCGGGCGGTACCAGCCCTCGATCTCGTACAGGGAATCCGCGCCCAGGATGAAGAAAAACGTATGCTGCGGGTAAGAATGTTTCAGCAGCGCCAGCGTATCGGCCGTATAGGTGGTCCCGCCTCTGGACGTCTCAAACTCGGACAAAAGCAGTCCCGGCTCGCCGGACACGGCCAGCCTGACCATGGCGCAGCGGTCCTCCGCTGAGGACAGTTCCCGCCGCATTTTGTGGGGCGGATGCCCAGACGGCATGTACCAGACCTGATCCAGCCCGTATTCGTCTCTGGCCTGCTTTCCCAAAAGCAGGTGCCCGTTATGGATCGGATCAAATGTTCCGCCCATGATCCCGATTTTTGACATATTCGCGCCTCCGCCGTATGATTTTTCGGCAGCCGCCCTATGGCAGGACCCGGCCGCCGTCTCCGCCCGCCGCACAAAACATAACGCCATCGCTTATAGGCGGACGCGGGCGAAATAAAGATCCCGGCTACGGCCGCGGAAGCTCGATCCTGCGGTTCTTTTCTTCTTTCGCCGTTTTATAAAGAATGATCTTTTTGCCGATCACCTGGACGACCTGCGAATGGGTCCGCTCCGCCAAGGTCCCGGCCAGTTCTTTCGGATCGTCGAAGCAGTTTTTGAGAACGCTCAGTTTGATCAGTTCCCTGGCTTCCAGCGCGTCGGCCACTGAAGCGGTCAGTTCCGGCGTAAGACCCAGCTTGCCGATCTGGAAAATCGGCTCCACATTCATCGCCAGCCCCTTTAAATAGGCTCTCTGCTTGGATGTCAATGTCATGATTTCCTCCCGGTCTATTCCTTATAATAATCAAACTCATGCCCGTACATCCGGACCGTATCGCCCTCCTGGATGCCGGCCTGTTC
>CANQYH010000004.1 GCA_947628025.1 uncultured Lachnospiraceae bacterium
AGTGACGCTGGCCTCTGTGCCCGCATCGCCGGTTGTGACGGAGCGGATGGAGATGGTAGCGGCGGCCCCAGCGGGCTCGGTTGCACCCTGCGGTCCGGTTGCACCTTGTGGTCCAGCAGCTCCGATAGGTCCAGTCGCTCCGGCCGGCCCAGCCGGGCCCTGTGGTCCGGTTGCGCCAGCAGGCCCAACAGCACCCTGCGGAATCGTGAAATTCAGAACCACATTCTGGTCAGTGCCTACGTTAGTAACGCTGGCTTCTGTGCCCGCATCGCCGGTCGTAACGGAGCCGATGGAAATGGTAGCAGCCGCGCCAGCCGGACCGGGTTCTCCCTGAGGACCTTGCGGTCCGGTCGCCCCGGTCGCGCCAGTCGCGCCCTGAGGTCCCTGCGGACCCTGGGGCCCTTGAGGACCGGTTGGACCGGTTGCGCCGGTCGCTCCAGCCGGGCCCGCTGCTCCGGTTGCTCCGGCAGCGCCCTGCGGGATCGTGAAATTCAGGATCGCCGCCTGAGCGGTCCCCACGTTCGTTACGCGGGCCTGAGTGCCGGGCGCGCCGGTGGTTACCGTTCCTACGGCCACGATGGCAGCCGGACCGGCCGGACCCTGCGCTCCCGGAAGTCCCTGCGGTCCCGGGATCCCCTGAGGGCCAGCAGGGCCAGCGGGGCCCGGATCTCCTTTCGGCCCCTGCGGACCCGGAACGCAAGCGGGCGGACAGGGCGGCGGACAAACAGGCGGGCAGCCGCAGCAGTTTGTTCGGTTCGTATTGCAGCAATTATCGGAAGAATTCGAATATCCGCATCCGAAATTGGGATTAAAAAACATATGATCACTCCTTGTTTTTGCGCCGGAGGAAACTCAGGAAAACGGTATTTTCCGTCATTTCCGCCGGTCCTGGTGTATCATATGTCAGAAGTACGAGTTTGGTTCGTCTCATTGGCCGAGCCCGGACAGGCGACGCGAAGAGGAGACGGAACAGTAAGGACCCCGCGGATGAGGTCCCAGCGACCCGGCCGGGGAAGAGGTTGACGCCGGGACCCGGAGTTACTCGTCAAATTCCGCCACGACATAATAGCCGCGGTCATTGTGTTTGATATCGCATACGACGCCGTGGGTAGATTTCAGGCGGTCGCGGCCCTTATAGCAGCCGGACATGGCTACCGCCGGTTCAATGATATAGCTGGTACCGCTGAGCGCTTCATGAGCGGTGATCTCTACTTCCTGGCCGATCTCCACCAGGCCCTGACGTTCCATTTTAAATTCAACTGTTCTCATAAATGATGGTCGCCTTTCCCTTTTATCTGAAATTTCGCGTTAGGAACATATACTGAGACGGCAGAAGAAGCGTATATTCCGGATGCGAAGCTAGTTGCCAGCCCCAAACTCCTGCATTATCTTTGCCGCGCTTTTAATCATACCCCCGCTGAATGGAGATTGCAAGAAAATCTTTCAAGTGCGGCCGCCCTGTAAACGAATCGATTTAGCGGCGCAAGATATCTTCCACGCTAATAGTCAGATCGTTTCCAGCCGGTGTTGAGGATCACAAATCGGAAAATACCGCGGATGGGAGGCTGCCCGTAGACGGCCGCGTCCTGGGAAAAGTTAGTCCTGTCATAAAACTGAAACCGGTCGTAGAACGGAAAGAATAGACCGAACAAGAGAGAAATGCCACTGGTATTCTGCCCTTTCCTTTGTTACAATGGTATGCGTCGCGGTTAAAGGCGTATAAAAAGATAGGTTATGAATTGTGTACCGCTTTCAATGGAGAAAAGCAGCAGTCAGATGCCATTTACGATATCGACGATTATGCAGATACATTTTGGAACGATATCGAAAGGGCGGAAGCTAGCGTGATCATATCCAGTCCCAGGTTGAATACGGAAAAGGTAACCTGCGTTATTTCTACGTTGGAGAAACGGCAGGAGCCGGGGGTAAAAGCAACTATTGTAACATGGCATCCGGATGCATATGCCTATGGGCGGGATGACATCCGAATGCAGCCTATGGAACGGCTGCGCATGGCTGGTTTTGAAATACGGCTTGCGGAGAGAGACTGTGAACACTATGCAGTAATCGATAGGCGGATCGTCTGGTACGGGAGCGTAAACCCCCTGTCAAAGGAAGATGCGGAAGATAATCTCATGCGTGTGCAAAGCGAGGAGATTGCGGGGCAGCTGCTGGAGATGACGTTTGAAACGGGATAAAAAACAGAAAAATAGCAGAAAAACATAAAATTTAATAAATATTTACAGAAATGCAATCTTTTTTTAGAGAAAATAAAATATAACCATAAAAAGGCCTATTGAGACAGATCAATTCTTCAATAGGTTTTTTATTTATATATGTTTGATCATTTTCATATATGATTGCGCAAGCAAGCCCACTTTGCCATGTCATTGAAGTTGTAAGGGGTAGTAGGTGAATATGTTACTGACATAATTTACATATCTGCAAAAGGCAATTACGATTGCGAGTGCATAGGTGTCAACATAAGAATAAATTGTTTTTCGAAAACATTGCAAAAACTCTTGCCTTGAATTTTAAATATATGTTTAAAAATTGTAATTTTCCTATTGACATTTCCTTAAATGTGCTGTATTGTAAAACATGGAGATTATTTTAAAAAACGTGGAGGAATAAAATGAAAACAATATGGGCACAGAAAGGCAAATTAGGGTCGACGGAGTATTACATAGCCAAAATGACTGTGGAAGAACTTGTCAATTCTGTGGGCTTGGCGGTAGAGCTTCCGGAATGGAGCGATATGACGCCTGATGAAAAGATGCAGAGAGAACCTGACATTAATCGGGTGGTCAATGAGATATGTCCTTATTTTACAGGTGATGAAGATCGATTTTTTGGATGTTTAATAGTTGATATCCATTTTGGATATGATAAGCTGATTTTTGATCCGATATCAAATTATGTTAAGGATAATATTACCGCTGCCTATGAGATCTCTATGGAGGATGCCGGATTCTTGACATTGCCTGGGAGAGAGCGATTGATAGCGCTAGATGGTCAGCATCGATTATTGGCCATGCGTCTTTCTCTGAAAGGTGCTAGCGCTATTTCTGCGGTTATGCTTGGCAAGAACAAAAAATTGACGCCGCAAATGTTAGCGCTCGAACCACATCCGGAACTGGGAAGTGAAGAAATCAGCGTCATTTTTGTAGAGGGAGCGGATATTATGAAAATCCGTAAGATTTTTAATAAGGTTAATAAATATGCACGGCAGACTGGACGAGGCCAGAATATCATAACAGCAGATGACGATGTTTTTGCCGTTATTTCACGTAAATTATTTAGCGAAGGTCAGGTACTGGCTAAAATTGGGAAAAATGAACTCGTCAACTGGAGTAGTAATACACTTTCGCAGAGAAGTAAACAACTTACCACAGTAAGTGCTTTGTATACGATAGCAGAGATCATTGCTAAGGATAAAGGTTGGACATCTAAGACAATGCCGGAGGATGAGGATGAAGTTAATGATATATTTGAGGAAAATGTTAATTTCTGGAAGACATTGCTTACTGGCATGGACACATATAAAAAATATTTGAGTCTAACACGCGATGATAAACCGATTTCGCAGCTAAGAGATGAAAACTTGTTGATGAAACCGGTGACGCACATGGCATTGGCACATGTGGCTTATTTTGCAAAACAGAAAGGCATAGATTGGGCCGATGCTGTTGCCAGACTGAATGATGTAGACTGGTCAATGGATAACTCCATCTGGTTTAACATTCTTGTTATTCCGGCAAAGAAGAAGAAAGTTATTACGGGTAAGGAGTCAATCAGGGCTGCAGGCATGGTGATATCTTATATGGTAATGGGTGAGGTCATGACGGAGTCTGAGGTTAATGCGGTGAAAGAAATTCTAAGGAATTCAACGAACGGACAGAGTGACAAATTGCCAGAGATAATAGGAGATCCCGTATAGGAAAATTGACTAATATTAAAAATTAAAGGGGGTAAGGTTAATAAAAACAGCAAATATTACGTATCAGGATTTGATTAAAATGTTTGGATCAGAATATGAAATGCCGCCGGAGGAGGATTTTGAAAAAGGCGATAAGATTGAGTATCGTTGTCCATACAGTTCGAAATGCCCGGCCGGTGCAAGGTGCTTTTCGGTTGCCACACCGAAACCGCTTCAGGCAAGCGATATATTAAATGTGAAATGCCGCCTTTTTGGATCTCGAAAGATCCCTTTTTATGCGGGACAGGCAGTAAAAAAACAAAATCAATGAGTCATTCGCAAAGCCACCTGGATGCGTTTTGCAGGACCCAATGTTACGATATTTTGTACGTTGAATTCTGCGGAATGCACCTGGGTGTTTTTTATTTCTGCCAAACTATATGAATCTGGCAGCGAAAGGAGATGATTTGGGACACTTTTGGCAGAGGAATATCTTTGTATACACGAACATTTTGGGGGAGGGATCGCAAAGTCATTTGGGAAGTAGTTGAATATAAGAGAAATGAAGATTTCTGTACACTAAGGCGGAGGTAAAGAGATGAATGTAGATAAACTAGGTACAAAAGAGGAAGAGAAGAGCTACAGGTACGAGACGGACAGGTATTGTTACCGTCAGGATGAAACTCATTATGTTTACCGGGAATGGGTAGAGACCGGAAAGGGCAAAGGTTATTACATTGATCATATTTTCACTGTCGGTGAATGTGGGATTACATTAGAGCTTTTGGATGTGCTTCAGGAAGAAGACGATAGGGAGGAACAGGAGTCTGAAAATGTGGAGAGATATGAGGAGCCGTTCGATTACGATGAAAACGATGCAGCAGATAATGATTTTGATTATTATGATAATATCAATGTTAATTATATGGGCAAAAAGGACATACATAACCTTGCAGCGTCATATAAAGGAAGTCCGGAGTTTATCGGTCCGGAAGCCGTGCTCTTTGCTGATAGAGAGCCTGGCAAGGCGGAGATAGACTTCAACAGGCATGTTAGGCCGAAACTTTCTGAAGATCAAATAAATCTGATTTATGACTATTTTGGTATGGCAAAGACAATACAGCAAATCGTAGATGAATTCACGGATGAGTCAGATGGAACAAGTGAAAAGTGTCGGACCTTGTCTGACAAATGGAATCTTATTTTTACTAAAGTGAAAGAGCTGATGCCCAAGAGGTGAGTGATTCGGAAAGGACTGCAATTTTACGGGAAAGTAAATGCGGCGATGCTTTCTGGAATTGCAGTCCTCCTCTTTTAAGATAATATATGAACACGAGAGAATAGAATGGAACAGCGCAAAATCATGAATATTTCACAAAAAGATGGTTTTGCATGTTTATTGGGTAGTTAAGGTAACAAGAGATATTGTAAAAATAGACATGTAAGATTATAATAAAAATATAGTTTAGCTGCGTTGGCGGAGGTAAGTAAGATTATGCTGATAACCATGAAAAATCTATGGGAGAAGTATATTTCATATATTGATATTATGGTTTGTAAATATGCAGGATATGGAACTGAAAAATAATTAAAAACGAACTTCTGTAACATATGATTTTAATTTGAATCATGACTTGGTTTATACCACACTGACAAATTTTATGATTGGATGCCAAAATCATTATGATAATGTATGGCGGATCAGCGGAATAAAGGACGCATTAGCGACGACGCACAGAATACAAAGAATCCGCCTGTGGGGGAGAAATTCTCAATATGAATAAAAAATATCCGAAACTTTATGACCAGCTGACCAGCTATTGCCAATCGGACGCTTACCCGTTTCATATGCCGGGGCATAAGCGGCGGACAGACGCAGCATTTCTGGCGGAGTTCCCGAACCCTTACGGCATCGATATCACAGAGATCGACGGTTTTGATAATCTGCACCATGCCGAGGGGATATTGAAAGAATCGATGAAATGGGCGGCGTCGGTGTATGGGACAGAGCATACGTATTATCTGGTCAATGGGAGTACCTGCGGGGTGCTGGCGGCCGTGTGCGCGGCGGCAGGGCCGGGCGGAACGGTCCTTATGGCGCGCAACAGCCACAAGTCGGCGTACCATGCGGCGGCTTTGCAAAATCTGAATATCCGGTATGTTTATCCGGAGGTTATGGACGAATTCGGTCTGCAGGGCGGAATATTGCCGGAGGAGATCGAAAAAATATTGAAAAGCAGCGGGGATAGGGAAAGTTGCGGAAATTTGACGACTGGCAGCGAAGACGGTGGAAACTGCGGAGATTTGATAATCAGCGGTGGAGACTGCGGAGGCTTGACGATCAGCGGCGAAGACGGGGAGAACTGCGGAGATTTGATGACCTGCGTCAGGGCTGAGGAAACTTGCGGAAATCTGACAATCAGCGCCGGAACTGACAAAAGCTGCGAAGACAGCCGAATTTCGGCAGTATTTATCACGTCGCCTACTTATGACGGCGTGGTGTCGGACGTGCGCGGGATCGCGGAGGTCTGCCACCGTTACGGCGTGCCGCTGATCGTAGATGAGGCGCATGGGGCGCATTTTCCGTTCGGAACGGAGCAGCGCTTTGGTCAGGGAAAACATATTTTTGATACGGCTTCGGATGCGGAAACGGAGGATGCGGCCGCGCGGGGCAAGATCATTTCGGACAGGACATTTCCCCTCTCCGCGCTTTATTGCGGAGCGGACATAGTGATCCACAGCCTGCACAAAACCCTTCCTGCGTTTACCCAGACAGCGCTTTTGCATGTCTGCGGGGAGAGGGTGGACGTGGAAAAGCTGGAATATTATCTGCAGGTATTCCAGACCAGCAGCCCCTCCTATGTGATGATGGCGGGGATCGAACGCTGCGTCGAATACATGGCGGGGGACGGACGTCGGGAAATGGAACGATTCGCGCAGCGGCTGGGCAGTTTGCGGGCGTCTTTGCGCGGGCCGGACGGTTTGCGGCGCCTGCGGCTTTTGGAACGATCGGCGGTCGGACCGGCGGGCGTGTATGATCTGGACGAGTCCAAGATCATTGTGTCGACCCGCTTTGCGGGAGAATCGGAGATCGGCGGTTCCTGGCTGGCCGGGCGTCTCCGAGAGATATATCATTTGGAAATGGAAATGTGCGGGGCTGATTATGTGACGGCCATTGTGACGCTGATGGATACGGAAGAGGGATTGGAACGGCTGCGGCACGCTTTGCTGGAGATCGACCGGGAACTGGAAGCGGGATTCGAAGACGGTCAAAACGAAAAAACGATGCGATCGCCGGGACAGGAAAAGCGAGGGGAGCCGGGAGAGATATTGAGCCAGAGAAAGATATCAGAGCCGGGAGAGGTATTGGCGCAAGGGGAGATATCGAAGCCGGGAGAATTATCGGAACCGAGGGAGTTATCGGAGCCGGAAAAACTATCAGAACAGAGAGGGTTACTGGAACAGGAAAAACTATCAGAACAGAGAGAGTTACTGGAGCAGGAAAAACTATCAGAACCGAGAGAGTTGCTGGAACCGGGAAAATTATGCGGGCCAGGAGAATCATCGACCCGTCGGCCGCGACTGACACAGACGACCGGCCATTTTATAGATAGCGCCAGGCTGCCGCAGCCCCGTGCGGTATGTTCCATCCATGAGGCGCTTTGCCGCCCGGCATATTCCCGGCGGATGGAAGATTGCGAGGGGCGGATCTCCGGCGAATATGTGTATCTGTATCCGCCCGGCATTCCGATTTTAGCGCCGGGAGAGATCGTCACGCGGGAGATCCTGGATGTTATTGCGGATTACCGCCGCCGGGGGCTTTCGGTTCAGGGACTGCGGGATCATACGGCGCGGGAGCTGCGAGTGATCGGAGAATGAGAAAATTGTTTTGAAAAAGGAGCCGTTTTATGGGAAAATTGATCGTGATCGAGGGAAGCGACGGCAGCGGCAAAGAGACTCAGACCCGCCTGCTGTATGAATATCTGGAAGCGCAGGGCCGCCGGGTGCGCCGGGTTTCTTATCCAAATTATGACAGTCCATCGTCGGCGCTGGTGAAAATGTATTTGGGAAGCGAATTTGGCCCGGACGCCTATGCGGTCAACGCGTATGTGGCATCGTCGTTTTATGCGGTAGATCGTTTCGCTTCCTATTTAAAAGAGTGGAAAGCATTTTATGAATCGGAGGGAGACGGCGCTGGCGAGCCTATTGTCATCTGCGACCGCTACGTGACCAGCAATATGCTGCACCAGGCTTCGAAGCTGGACTCGCTGGAAGAAAAGCTGGCGTTTCTGGATTGGGAGTATGATTTTGAGTACGTCAAAGGGGGCCTGCCTGTGCCGGACTGCGTATTTTTCCTGGATGTGAAGCCGGAAGTGTCCCTGCGCCTTATGAAAGACCGCGCCAATAAGATCACCCACGGGGCACGCAAGGATATTCATGAGGCCGATCCCGGATTCCTGGAAAAATCCTATGCCAACAGCGTGATCCTGGCGGAGCGGTACGGCTGGGAGCGGATCGAGTGCTGCGACAAGGACGGAAACCTGAGATCGATCGAAGAGATCCATGAAATGATACGCGGGAAGCTGCCTTTGTAAATGGGGAAAGCGTCTCCGCGGGGGCGTTTTTGGCGAACTTCTCCCGGCATGGCAAGAATAAAAACTATACACGAATTGAAAATTATGATATACTGAAACCATCTGCAGCCGGGATACTGCCATGTCCGCGGCGCGGCGGGGAATGTGGCGGAGGATTACAGCAGGAGGTGGGACTGAATGGCGGGATTTAACGATATTTTGGGCAATGACGCCGTAAAACAGCATTTTCAGAAAGCCATCGAAACGCATAAGATCTCCCATGCCTATATTTTGGCAGGGGAGGCAGGGATGGGCCGGAAATCCGTCGCCCATGCCTTTGCGATGACGCTTCTGTGCGAGAGAGGCCTCAGCCAGCCCTGTATGGAGTGCCACGCCTGTAAGCAGGTCATGGCGGACACGCATCCGGATTTGATCCATGTGACCCATGAGAAGCCGTCCAGCATCGGCGTAAAAGATGTGCGGGAGCAGATCAACGATACAATCATGATCCGGCCGTTCAGCAGCTATTATAAGATCTATATCGTCGACGAGGCCGAGAAAATGACGGTCCAGGCCCAGAATGCGCTGCTGAAGACCATTGAGGAACCGCCGTCCTATGCCGTGATCCTGCTGCTGACCACGAACCCGGAGGCGTTTCTTCCCACGATCCTGTCCCGCTGCGTACAGCTGAAGCTGAAACCGCTGCAGGATTCGGTGATTCGGGAGTATCTGACGGGGCGGCTGGGCATTCCGGAGAAAGACGCGCGGCCCTGCGCGGCGTTTGCCAGGGGAAATCTGGGCAAAGCGATTCGGCTGGCCGATTCCGAGGATTTCCGGAAGATGTTTGATGAACTGACGGATTTTCTCAGGCAGGTGCGGAGCATGAGCGTGGGGATGCTGCTGGAGCGGATCCGGCGCTGGAAAGAGATGGGCATGGATCTGGACGAATGTCTGGACTTCATGCAGATGTGGTATCGGGACGCCCTGATGTTTAAAGTGACGAAAGACGTGGACCTGCTGATCTTTCAGGACGAATATGCCGCGATCGAGGAAATGAGCCGTCAGACAGGTTACGACGGGTTTGAGAATATATTGCAGGCCATCGACAAGGCGCGGATCCGCCTGGATGCCAATGTGAATACGGAGCTGGCCATGGAGCTGATGCTCCTGGTGATAAAGGAGAATTGATCGGTATGACGAAAGTGATTGGAGTGAGGTTCCGCAACGCCGGGAAGATCTATTATTTCGCGCCGGGGGACCGGGAGATAAGATCGGGGCAGCATGTGATCGTCGAGACCGCCCGCGGCATAGAATACGGGTACGTGGTGCTGGGCTGCCGCGAGGTGGACGACCGGAAAGTGGTGCAGCCGCTGAAAACTGTGATGCGTATGGCGACGGCGGAGGACGACGAGACCGAGGCGTCGAATAAAAAGAAAGAAAAAGAGGCCTTTAAGGTCTGCCAGGAGAAGATCAGGAAGCATAATCTGGAAATGAAGCTCATCGACGTGGAATATACGTTTGACAACAATAAGATCCTGTTTTATTTTACCGCGGACGGGCGGATCGATTTCCGCGAGCTGGTGAAAGATCTGGCGTCCGTGTTCCGCACGCGGATCGAGCTGCGCCAGGTCGGCGTTCGCGACGAGACGAAGATCGTGGGAGGCGTCGGCGTCTGCGGGCGTCCGCTGTGTTGCCATTCGTACCTGTCGGAATTTATTCCGGTGTCGATCAAGATGGCGAAAGAGCAGAATCTGTCCCTGAACCCGTCGAAGATCTCCGGCGTCTGCGGCAGGCTTATGTGCTGCCTCAAGTATGAGGAAGAGACTTACGAATATCTGAACGGCAAGCTGCCGAATGTGGGCGATCTCGTGACCACCGACGACGGCCTCCGCGGCGAGGTCCACAGCGTCAATGTCCTGCGTCAGACCGTGAAAGTGCGGGTGACGGTGGACAAGGACGAGATCGAGATCATGGAGTATAGGGTCGATCAGCTGCGTTTCAAGCCGCGCCGGAAGAAAGAAAAAGTACAGGTGCAGGACGCGGAGCTGAAAAAGCTGGAGGCTCTGGAAAAGTCAGAGGGGAAATCGAAGCTCAATGACGACAAATGAGAGAGAAGCGTTTCTGCGTCCCGGCGAACGCTTCGACGATCTGGAGCGCAACGGTTACGTCATCATCCAGGACCCGTCGAAGTTCTGCTTTGGGATGGACGCGGTGCTTTTGTCCGGGTTTACGCGGGTGCGTTCCGGCGAGCGGGCGCTGGATCTGGGGACCGGCACGGGCATTATACCGATCCTTTTGGAGGCCAAGACCGAGGGGGAGCATTTTACCGGCCTGGAAATTCAGCCGGACATCGCGGATATGGCCGCCCGGAGCGTGGCCTGCAACCGCCTGCAGGATAAGATCGACATTGTAAAAGGAGACATCCGGGAGGCCAGCCGCCTGTTTGGCCTGGCCTCTTTTGATGTAGTTACTTCCAATCCGCCGTATATGGTGGGCGGGACCGGACTGCCGAATCCCGACGCGCCCAAAGCGGTCGCCCGCCATGAGATCCTGTGTACGTTTGACGACGTGGCCCGGGAGACGGCCCGGCTTTTGAAAAGCGGCGGGCGTTTTTATCTGGTCCACCGGCCGCGCCGCCTGCCGGAGCTTTTGGAAACGCTGCGGCATTACCGCCTGGAACCCAAGCGCATGAAACTGGTGCATCCGTTCGCGGACCGGGACGCCAATATGGTCCTGATCGAAGCGGTACGGGGCGGACGGCCGCTGATGCAGATCGAGGCCCCGGTCATCGTTTTCCGGGAGCCGGGGGTCTACAGTCCGGAGATCCGCGACGTGTACGGGTATTGAACGGAATAGGGTAAAAGAACGCCGTACGTTCCCCGGAGATCAGAGGCGTATATAGTTATGGAAAGATTTTACGTTCTCCAGGAAATGCCTTGCGGTTTCCAAAGACCAGTGGCAGATTATGATTATGGGATCGCCGCGTGACCGCAGGAAAAAGACTCAGATCACGGAGATCCGCGGCGCATATAATTACAGAAAAATTCCGCGGTCCGAAGAAAAAGCATTGCAGCCCCCGGGCCTTGCGGTACAGGGACTATGGAAACACATTGCAGCCCATGGAGAAGCTCGCGGTTTTTAAGTTCCGCGACGAATCTATACCAGCGGACCGGAAGCATTTATCAGAAAGAGGAGACCCATGCCAGGAACATTATATCTGTGCGCGACCCCGATCGGCAATCTGGACGACATCACCCTGCGTGTCCTGGACACTTTGAAGCGGGTGGATCTGATCGCCGCCGAGGATACCCGCCACAGCATCAAGCTGCTGAATCATTTTGAGATCAAAACGCCCATGACCAGCTACCACGAGTACAATAAAGTCGAGAAAGCCAGATATCTCGTCTCGCTTCTTCAGGAGGGACAGGATATCGCGCTGGTCACTGACGCGGGCACTCCGGCGATCTCGGATCCGGGTGAAGAATTAGTCCGCCAGTGCTATGCGGCCGGTATTCCGGTCACGTCGCTGCCTGGTCCCGCCGCCTGTATCACGGCGCTGACGTTATCCGGCATGAGTACCCGCCGCTTCTGCTTCGAGGCGTTTTTGCCGCCGGATAAAAAGGAGCGGCAGCGGATCCTGGATGAACTGAAACGGGAGACGCGGACCATTATTATATATGAAGCGCCTCATCATCTGACGCGGACCCTGGCGGAACTGCGGGAAGCGCTGGGAGACCGTCCCATGACCCTGTGCCGGGAACTGACCAAGCGCCATGAGGAAGCCTGGCAGACCACGATCGGCGGCGCGCTGGCCCGTTATGAGACGGAAGAGCCGAAAGGCGAGTGCGTGATCGTCCTGGAGGGACGCAGCCCGGATTCCATTCGGGAGGAAGAAGTTCGCTCCTGGGAGGATATGGCTATCCCGGAACATGTGGCCTGGTACGAGGCCCAGGGAATGGATCGGAGGGAAGCGATGCGCCGGACCGCCAAAGACCGCGGACTCAGCCGGCGGGACGTGTATCAGGCGTTCATAGAGGGTCAGGAGCGGGGATGAAGCGGTCGGAAAGCCGGAAAAACCGGTAAATTTTTGCGGCCGCAACGATTGACACCGCAAATAATTGCTAATATAATAAAATTACGTGTAAGAGCTTTCAGAGCAAAGAAGCTTTGTTTTGTTATTGCCTGACACAAACATCCGCAGCAGATCGATAGCCGGAAATGAGCGAAATGGGAGGTAAATGTATGGATCACCCATATGGCGAATCACGTTGGACTCCCAGATATCTGCTGACCATTTATCCGGATGAGGACGGGAACTGCGGCGGCTTTTATCAGCAGGTATTTCGGCAGGAACTGGTACCGTTTTCGGAGATCACGCAGATGATTCTGCAGATTGACCATGATATCAGCACAAATGGAAAGCTCTATGCACCGGATCGCTTTCGCGTCCCGGACGGATGGGGCAGCGGGCGCGTCCCGAAGCCGGCAGCACCGAAGACCGCATTCGCGCCGAGAAAGCGGGAAAAGGGCGGCAGGACGGGTTCCAGCCATTTCCTGGTCACGATTCACTATTGCAGAAATGCCACATGGCAGGGAGAGATCCGCTGGCGGGAGAAAAATCTTCGCAGGGATTTCCGAAGTTGTCTGGAACTGACTCGTATGATCGAAGATGCGGTAGCAAACAGATAAATTAAACTCGGCGGGGGAGCGTTATGGAAACCGGACTGGAAACAAAACTGGAAGTACATATGTTTGGCGGATTTACCATTTCCTATGGCGGCCGTCCGATCACGTTCGGGAGAGGCGGCACCGGGAAAGCCGTACAGCTTCTGCAGATCCTTTTGATTCATCAGCGGGGAGGCATTTCAAAGGAAAAGCTGATGCAGGACCTGTATGATTGGGAAACGGTATCCGACCGCAATAACAGCCTGAACAGCGTTATTTACCGGCTGAAGAAGCAGCTGATTGCGGCGGGTATGCCACAGGAGGAATACATCTCCCTGAAAAACGGCATATGCTATTGGAATGGGTCCATGGATACCTGGGTAGATACGGTAGCGATGGAAGATCTGGCCGCGCAGGCGTCGGATAAGGACGAAGCGGAACAGATTGAATTGCTGAAAGAGGCCTGCGATATTTACAGCGGGGAGTTTTTGCCGCATCTGTCCGGGGAGACCTGGGTGACAGTGGAAAATCTTCGCCTGAAACGCATTTATGAGGATATGGTCTGCCACCTGTGCCAGCTTTTGGAGGCGCGCCAGGAGTACCGGCAGACTTACGATATCTATACCAAAGCCGCGTCGCTGTATCCTTATGAAGAATGGCAGGCGCACCAGATCGACAGCCTTTTGGAAATGAACCGCTACGAGGAAGCGTATAATCTCTATCTGAAAGCGACGAAGATGTATTCCGATGAGCTGGGGCTTCCGCCGTCGGAGGAGATGATGAAGCGTCTCCAGCGCATGAG
Source organism: uncultured Lachnospiraceae bacterium (assembly GCA_947628025.1). GTDB lineage: Bacteria > Bacillota > Clostridia > Lachnospirales > Lachnospiraceae > UBA3402. Next base: position 13,961 of record CANQYH010000004.1, read on the forward strand.
CGGCAAGCTGGTCAGCCGGGAAAGCAACCTGGCTAAAGTGCAGAATATGCTGACTGAGGGGCAGTCGGTCCGCGGCGCGTATTTCTGTTCCTACCCCAGTTTCGTCGATGTGTACCGCTTCGTTTGCCGTCAGCTGGAGCGCAGCGGGCAGTCGGTCTTTTTGATGATGTGCAGTATCCGCAGCACCGATGGTTTGAACCGCTGGGAAAAGGAAGCCAGCGACTGGCTCCTGACCGCCATCGGCAGCGCGCTGCGGCGGGGCGACATTTATACCCGGTACAGCAGCAGCCAGTCCCTGATCCTGCTTTCCGGTACTCGCAGCGAATACTGTGAGATCATTTACAATCGCATTTGCCATGAATTTTATCTCCTTTGCCCCGAGAAACGCTTTCAGATCGATTATGAAGTCGCCACGATCGCGGAGGTGGGGGAGCAGGAACCGGAAATGCGTTTTAAGAGAAAGGCGGCGTGGTAGTGCCGCAGGGCTCAAAAATACAGGAGTACCGCTGAACGGAGAGAATGAACTCCGGTCCGGCGGTACTCCTTTTCTTCTTCTTTCTTTGACGTAATTTGGCTTTTCCGCCGGACCCTGGCCTGGCGTCCGGTTTACTTTTGAAGCGCGTCAAACACCCGGTCGCAGTCGTACTCCGGGGCGAAAGCGGCGGCAGCTTCGCAGATGGGGAGGATCAGCTCCGGCGCTTCTTCCAGTTCGTCTGCGATCTGTTCCGGGGTTCGGCCTTTCTGCAGCTTGCGGCAGACCCGGCGGATCAGGTGACGGCGGTTTTTGAGGATTTCCTCATTCCGCCCTCTCTCAAAATGAATCTTCTCCTCGTTTCTCAGATGTTGTTCCAGATCAAATTCTTCCAGGATCATGTTTGTCACCTCCGCCTGATGTTTCAGCAGGAAATCGCGCAGGATCCCCTGATCGATGCAGTCTTTGACTGCGGTGTCCGTCGCGGCGCGCAGTGTCTTTCCCTCCGCCAGTCCGGTGCGGATCGCGCCGATCAGGTATGCGTATTCATAGAGTTTCCGGCTGCGTTCCATCAGCTCGCGGTTGTGGCCGGAATTGATGTTCAGCACCCGCGCGGTACATTCCAGGGCGGGTGCGCCGTCCTGGTCCGGTCCCATGAACGCGTCCGACAGCCGCAGCGTCTGTTCCTCCGGCTCGTCGCCGGTCCCATTATAAAAAACCATATATTTCGGCCGCGGCAGCCGGAGCAGGACGCTGGAATAGAGATCCAGGCCGTTTTCGCTGACATAGCCCTGGTACAGCGCCGAGAGGTAAAACAGCCCCCGCAGCGGCATGTTGGGGCATCGGGTCGACTGGTGCTCATATAAGTTCAGGTCGCTGCCGACGATAAACGACACGTCATTCTTCATCCCCATATAGAGGAAACTTCCGATGGTATTGAAACGCAGCGCCGCCGGATCGTCGTAATGGCTCCTGTTGAGCGCGTTGTAAAGTTCCAGGGCCGCTTCCGGCTCTGAGAAGATCCGCGCGAAAAGCGTGGACTTGTGTTCGCGGTTGACGCCGGCCGCCGTCAGTATCTGCGGGCGGCCGCTTCTGTCTGTTTTGGTCATAAACGATGAATTCTCCTTTCTATTTTATAATAAACGGAAATGGTTTGTAAAGGGAAAAAGATTGGAAATGCAAACGGCAAGATGGGAAAATCGCCGGTGGGATCGGGTGCGGTCCGGCCTGAGAATGTTTTCGATGAAATTTAGTATTTTCAAATAAAAAGAGAGGGAATTCTTTTCCTCTGGTATAGGTCAGTTTTCCGCCGGGTATGAGCCCGGCGTCTGGTTTACTTTTGAAGCGCGTCAAACACCCGGTCGCAGTCGTATTCCGGGGCGAAAGCGGCGGCAGCTTCGCAGATGGGGAAAATCAGCTCCGGCGCTTCTTCCAGTTCGTCCGCGATCTGTTCCGGGGTTCGTCCTTTCTGCAGCTTGAGGCAGACCCGGCGGATCAGGTGACGGCGGTTTTTGAGGATTTCCTCGTTCCGTCCCAATACAAGCCCCTCATTCCGCCCTCTCTCAAAATGGATCTTCTCCTCATTTTTCAAATGCTGTTCCAGATCAAATTCTTCCAGGATCATATTTGTCACCTCCACCTGATGTTTCAACAGGAAATCGCACAGGATCTCCTGATCGATGCAGTCTTTGACCGCGGCGTCCGTCGCGGCGCGCAGCGTCTTTCACTCCGCCAGTCTGGTGCGGATCGCCCCGATCAGGTACGCGTATTCGTAAAACAGATTTGCCACCATGGGGTTAATGTTCAGGTCACTTTTGAAGCGCGTCAAACACCCGGTCGCAGTCGTACTCTGGGGCGAAAGCGGCGGCTGCTTCGCAGATGGGGAGGATCAGCTCCGGTGCTTCTTCCAGTTCGTCCGCGATCTGTTCCGGGGTTCGGCCTTTCTGCAGCTTGCGGCAGACCCGGCGGATCAGGTGGCGGCGATTCTTGAGGAGTTCCTCGTTTCGTCCCAATACAAGCCCCTCATTCCGTCCCAATGCAAGCCCCTCATTCCGCCCCAATATAAGCCCCTCGTTCCGTCCTCTCTCAAAATGGATCTTCTCCTCATTTTTCAAATGCTGTTCCAAATCAAATTCTTCCAGGATCATATTTGTCACCTCCGCCTGATGTTTCAGCAGGAAATCGCGCAGGATCCCCTGGTCGATGCAGTCTTTGACCGCGGCGTCTGTCGCGGCGTGCAGCGTCTTTCCCTGTGCCAGTCCGGTGCGGATCGCGCCGATCAGGTACGCGTATTCATAGAGTTTCCGGCTGCGTTCCATCAATTCCCGGTTGTGGCCGGAATTGATGTTCAGCACCCGCGCGGTACATTCCAGGGCAGGTGCGCCGTCCCGGTCCGGTCCCATGAACGCGTCCGACAGCCGCAGCGTCTGTTCCTCCGGCTCGTCGCCGCTCCCATTATAAAAAACCATATATTTCGGCTGCGGCAGCCGGAGCAGGACGCTGGAATAGAGATCCAGGCCGTTCTCGCTGACGTAGCCCTGGTACAGCGCCGAGAGGTAAAACAGCCCCCGCAGCGGCATGTTGGGGCATCGGGTCGACTGGTGCTCATATAAGTTCAGGTCGCTGCCGACGATGAATGAAACGTCATTCTTCATCCCCATATAGAGGAAGCTTCCGATGGTATTAAAACGCAGCGCCGCCGGATCGTCGTAATGGCTTCCGTTGAGCGCGTTGTAAAGTTCCAGGGCCGCTTCCGGCTCTGAAAAGATCCGCGCGAAAAGCGTGGACTTGTGTTCGCGGTTGACGCCGGCTGTCGTCAATTCCTGCGGGCGGCCGCTTCTGTCTATTTTAGTCATAAACGATGAATTCTCCTTTCTATTTTATAATAAACGGAAGTGGTTTGTAAAGGGAAAATGGTTGGAAATGCAAATGGCAAAATGGGAAAATCGCCGGAGGGATCGGGTGCGGTCCGGCCTGAGAATGTTTCTAAATGAAACCAAGGACAGTATAACATTTCCGGCTGCGGTTGGCAAGCCCCGCCCGGGCAGAAGCAATACTCTTTTTGCATTAACTGACCATGTCTTTACTCCCGCCCGGGCGGAACGTCATTTCCCCGGGGGCCTGTTGAGAACGGATCTCAGGCTGTCCGGCGGTTCACGGCAAAAAAATTTAGAAAAATTTTATAAAAAAACCTAAAAATGGCTTTTGCGCGAGAGTTTGCGTGACAGCCGTTTTGCTATGATATCCCCAAACCAGTAAAAGGATGTGCGCGGGATGGCGAATTATCGGATCAATACCTCAGCCCCCAACCTGATGTGCGTATGCGTGGACGAGGTAGGCGAGAACATTACGAGGGGCCGCCTGTATCATAAGTATATAGACGGACCGGAGATATTCAAAAATCTTGCCCAGCTGCTGAGGCAGATGGAAGAGACGTTTGACAAGATCGGATATCCGGAGCGTTCGACCCAGCGCAGAACTTTTTCCGAGGCAGAGACGCCGAGCATGGCGAGAGAGGAGGTACCCCAGGTGACAGCTGCTGAGACGGTACTAAAACAGACCGGAGAGATCGCCACTTTCGTGGTACACGTCAAATTCCGGCAATACTCCACATGGCAGGGCGAGATCGTCTGGGCGGAAAAGAACAAAAAGTGTAATTTCCGAAGCGCTCTTGAACTGCTGAAACTGATAGACGGAGCTCTGGATGACGAGTCGGGCTCCACGGACGCGGTCCCCGGAGAACCGCAATTTGCTCCATAGAAGCTTGATATAGAAACGATTGGCAGGGTTTAGAGGAGGGGAGAATTTTATGAAAGAAAGAAAGTGCAATATGAGGTGGATGCGCCGAAAAAGATTGGCTTTCAGCTGTCGTTGTCCATGCGAATGACCGGCGGAAGGATGAAATGTCCGCCTGAGACAGAGCGGACGGAGGATGTGAATGGAGATTACCCCGATTCCCAGCGGCGATCATAAAGCCGCGTATACCGGGAAAATGAGGTTGCCTGCGGGGAGGGCGGCCGCGGCGGGTCTGATACGGTCCCCGCGGAGGAAAGACCGTAAATCTGAAAGCGAGGAGTGAAAGGAAATGATGAAACCTATGAAGAGGCATTGGAAGAGATTGCTGGCGATGCTGCTGTCTGTGAACATGATCGTAAACATGGTCAGCGTTGACGCGCTGGCGGCGGACCTGGGCACGGGCGTTCCGGATACGACGGAAACCGGGACCCTGATCTGCGGCCTGGAAGAGCATACGCACAGCGACGACTGCTATGAGACGCGCACTACGCTCATATGCGGGAAAGAAGAGACAGAGGGACATACCCACGGCGATGATTGCTATGAGGATGTGCTGATCTGCGGAGAGGAAGAGGCCGCGGAGACGACGGCGGCGTTCGGCCTGGGGCGGGCGTTCCAGATTGGCGAGGACGGCAGCGTGAGCGCTGTCCATATGCATACGGACACCTGCTATGAGAAGCGGCTGGTCTGTGAGCAGGAAGAAGCGGAGGGCCATACGCACACGGATGAATGTTACGAGACGGAGACGGTGCTGACCTGTGAGAAAGAAGAGCATACGCACACGGCGGAGTGCTACGAGAAAGAGGAAGAGCCCGAGACGCAGGCGGAGCCGGAGAGCACGGAAGCGGCCGGGACGAAAGAGAGCGAAAGCACGGCCCCGGGCGTGAGCCAGGAAGAGAGCTCTGAGGTAGACAGCAGCGAAGCGTCTACGGAAGAGAGCAGCGGAGAAGAGACGGGCAGCGAAGCGTCTACGGAGGAAAGCAGCGAGGAAGAGACGGGCGAGACGGAAGAGACTGCAGGAAGCGAAGCGTCTTCTGAGGAGAGCAGCGAAGAAAGCAGTTCTTCTGTTGCGGAAACGGAAGCTGAGAGCGAGAGCAGCGGGGACAGTACGGACGATCCGACCGAGACTCTTCCTGTGGAGAGTGAGGCAGAGCCGACGGAGAGTTCTCCGGTAGAGAGCGAGAGTAGTTCTGCCGCTGAGGATAAAGAAACAGAGAGCAGCGCTACTGATCCGACGGAGACTTCCCCGGTAGAGACGGAGACAGAGACGGAAGAGAGCAGCGAGGCTGATCCGACGGAGACTTCCCCGGTAGAGACGGAGACAGAGACGGAAGAGAGCAGCGAGGCGGAGGAGACGACGCCTGCGGAGACGACAGTCGCTCCGGAGAGCCGGAGTGAAACGACAGCGGAACCGAGTACTCTGGCAGAGACTAAACCGCAGGGTACGCCTGCAGGGAAACCGGCGGCAGAACCGGGCGCTCCGGCGGACCAGCCTGCCGATGAGGTTTCCGGCACGTCATCGGTTCACCATACCCACGAGGGCGAGTGCAATATCATATGCGGGAAGACAGAGCATATCCATACGGCAGAATGCCTGGCCACCGGATGCCAGATCCCCGTACACGTCCATACGGACGAGTGCTATGACTGCGTCGAAGAGATCGTGTATTCGGATGAGCCTTATAATGATGTGATGAATCTGCCGGTTTCTGCGGAAGAGATCGAGGCAGGATACAGCATCCCGTTCGGCGAGACCAAGAAAGAGGACTTTGCTCTGCCCGAGGGCGGCGTCTGGGAATCCACGGACGAGGAAGTCATCAGCATAGACCCGGAGACGGGCGTTGCGACGATCCTGGTAGAGGACGGCGAGTGCCAGATCACCTACACCTACACGACGGAAGACGGGTTAAAGCATGTCGCGTTGTGGGATGTGACGGTGGGCGTGGAGATCGCGCTGATGTATGATGGATATGCTCATGTTAACGAACATGGTGATGGTATCCTTGAGCTCTATGGAGCGTGGGGGGCGGCATCAACAGGTAGGCATATTTCCCTAGAAAGTATCGGCGGGAAAGCTGTATATTGTTTGCAACATGAGACTCATCTCCCTGATAGTGATAATAATAATAGCTATACGTCATATAATGGTACTCAGTATGATCCATATACCAGTTTGACAGCTGATCAGTTAGCCTTGATTGCGATAATTATTCAGCAGGGTTATGGATATGGGGATGTTCCGCAAGGAACAGAGACCCAAAAATATACTTGGGACCACGAGAAGCACACTAAGTCCACAAATGACTGGTTGGAAGATCCCTGTAGAGAAGATAATTATCATAAAATGCTTGCTACACAGATGATGGTGTGGGATGTGACGCAAGGAGGAGCAACACCAGATAACTTTGTTTCGCGTAATAAGGCTGGATTGATTGTTCCAGAGAGCGGTTGGAGGTGTAATAATGGTAGTCATGATGGGAACCATGGAAATAATAATAATATCGGCGCTGCAGCTAGAGCCCAATATTTTGCTTTGGAAACAAGAGTTCAAGCTGCAATCAATTCACAGAAAAGTGAGCAGACCGTGACTCTTTCAGAAGGTGCATGGACATCTGTAGCTGATCAAAATAATACCTATACGCGCACATATACCGCTAATATGGATTTAACAGGGTATATACCGAAATGGGAAAACCCGATTCAAAACATTTCAATTAGCGGAAACCAAGTAACTGTTACGGTTACAGCAACAGGAGCAACTACCTTTAATTTTTCGTTGACAAAACCAGCGGATGTAAGTGGCATAGTGATTTGGCATAGCGATACGTATCAGGATCTTTTTAAATCTGGTGTGGCAACCCTAGCAAAGAAAGCGAACGCTAGTTTTTCTATTGATGCTGAGGATATGACACATTCTCTGAGCTTTACGAAACAGGTTGTCACGGATCCGTCAGGAGTAATCGCTCCTAACCAGGAATTTGAAATCGTTGTGCAATTTGGCGATGGCAGTGAACTCATGACGAATGATAATAAGTACAATGCTAATGGCAAATATACCTTTAAGCTTAAGGCAGGTGAAACGGCAACGATTACAGAAGTACCGAATGGTGCTGATGAAGGTGATTACGAACCCAAAATAAGCGAAACGGTAGATGGTAAGACGTGGACATATGAAGGCAAGGTTCGTACAGGTAATATGTATACTATTACAAACAAATACCATACACATCCTTTGAGCTTTACGAAACAGGTTGTCACGGATCCGTCAGGAATAACCGCTCCTGATCAGGAATTTGAAATCGTTGTGCAATTTGGCGATGGCAGTGTACCCGTGACGAATGGTAATAAGTACAATGCTAATGGCAAATATACCTTTAAGCTTAAGGCAGGTGGAACGGCAACGATTACAGAAGTACCGGATGGTGCTGACGAACCCCAAATAAGCGAAACGGTAGATGGTAAAACGTGGACAAATGAAAGCTGCGTTCGTGCAGGTAATACGTATACTATTACGAACAAATACCATACACATCCTTTGAGCTTTACGAAACAGGTTGTCACGGATCCGTCAGGAATAACCGCTCCTGATCAGGAATTTGAAATCGTTGTGCAATTTGGCGATGGCAGTGTACCCGTGACGAATGGTAATAAGTACAATGCTAATGGCAAATATACCTTTAAGCTTAAGGCAGGTGGAACGGCAACGATTACAGAAGTACCGGATGGTGCTGACGAACCCCAAATAAGCGAAACGGTAGATGGTAAAACGTGGACAAATGAAATCAGCGATTGTGTAGATAATACGTATACTATTACGAACACATATCATACGCATGATTTGAGCTTTACGAAACAGGTTGTTGTTGCGGAAAGCAGTATACCTATACCGAACAAAGAGTTAGATACATTCAAAATCGTTGTGCAATTTGGCGATGGCAGTGATGATGAATGGACGGATAACGGCGGTCACGAAGCCGAGTATGATCCAAATAAACCCAATAGGAAATTCACGTTCGAGCTTAAGGATGGTGAAACAGCGACGATTACGGGAGTACCGGTTGCAGAAGAACCTACATCAATAACTGAACCGGAGTTGAGCGGGAATAAAGCTTGGAGTAGTAAGCAAACGGTACTGGAAAGAACTAGTTACACCATTACCAACACTTATAAGAAAGATCGAACTGCTCTTTCTCTATATGTAAAGAAAGCCGTAGAGGGGCCAATTGTCCAGGGCGAGTTTTTTAGCTTTACATTGAAAGAGGTGAACAAGAAAGAGAATACTGAGACTTTCATAGCGAACGTGATTGTTTCTAGTATTGATCCTCAAAATCTGGAATCTGATAAGGTAAAATTGCTTCCGAAAGCTGATGCGGAAAATACTTTGGAATATAACACAATTGAGGCGGAAGGAACGCATACTTATAATATTTATGAGACCGATACGGGCGCAGATGGATACACTTACGAGAAAGACCCTGTGACAATCGAGGTTGAGGTTTCTGATGAGGGAGATCATCTGGAAGCTAAGATTATTAGTAATAGTAGTGAGACAGAGACTCCTGACAGTATAGCGCACTTCACTAATACCTATAAAAATAACCCGATTACCTGGATACCGTCGGTATCAAAGTTAGTGGACGGCGACGAGGATCTCAAATTCGAGAGAAAATATAAGTTTGAACTGGGATTTAAGGAAAAGACACTTGATGAGAGGCTCCCTGTTTTTTACGCTAATGACGACGGTTATGAATGGTTGGATGACTCCCCAAATACGGTGGAGGTGACAAACGGAGAAACGGAAGCACTTGGCGGTGTTAGATTTACATTGCCGGGAACTTATACCTTTACCATCTCAGAAAACACAGAGGATCTGGAAAATGTGCCAGGTTATAGTCAAGAAAAGAGTGGTTTTGCTAAGCCTATAACGATTACTATTAAGGTTGAGGACATAGATAGTCAATTGAAAGTAACGAAGTTTAAAGTTAACGGTGAGGATTATTCCTATGATGAAACGAGCTTTAATATAACGTCGGTGCATACGTTTACTAACACATTTGACTATGAGGATGTCACCTGGCAGCCTAAAGTAAAGAAGATTATTTCTACGGAACATGATCTTCCGGTAGAGAGGACGTTTACGTTTAGCCTAGTAGCTGACGAGAGCAATCCTGAAGGCGCAGTGATCAGAAAAGAGGATGCTCCGGATGAAGCGGTTGATACGATGTTTACTGAAGTGACAGTGAAGCCGGATGAAAATGCAGCAGCGGACAATCAAGAACTCGAAGCATTTTTTGATACGATCACGTTTACCAAACGTGGTACGTACAAATTTATGATCACCGAAATTAATTCAGGAGAACTCGGTTATACGTACAGCAATACCAGCTATACGGTGGAGATCGATGTTGATGATATCAGGAAAGAAGACGATCCCAGTACGCCCGATGGCAAGCTGGAGATAACCTCCACAAAAGTGACCAAAGGCATTAATAAGGGTCATTTTACGATTGACAGTGTCGATGTGGATGATACGTATGTATTCGAGTTTACCAACAGTTATAACCCGGAACCCATCAGTACGCAGTTCCAGGTGATGAAGCATATCAACGAAGTGATCAAACGGCCCTTTATGCTCACTCCGATCGGCGGAGACCAGGTCAGTGATCCTACTTTCCGCTTCAAGCTGGAGTTGATCGGAGGAAAGTATCTGGAGGGCAAGGCAGCTGAGGGCGAGATATTTGAGAATTTTGTCAGCTACGTGGATATGCCAGAAGAGAAGATCATCGAGATCCCGGTCCGCTGGAGCGAGAACGATCAGGCCAAGTACTTTGACGTAGTAACATTCCACAAAGAGGGCGTTTACACGTTTGAGATTACAGAAGAGGGCGATAAGATTCCTGGATATACGTATGATCAGTCGACGCAGACGGTAACGGTTACTGTAAAAGATAAAGACGGTCAGCTTGAGATAGTTGGAACTGAGTACAGCCAGAACACAGATTTTGATTATCCGAAAGATGATCAAGACAATCTTACCGGGGACCTTACCGATAGGGCAATCTTTGTCAACAGATATGATGTCCTGGGGACAGGATACAGGCCGTCTGTCAGGAAAGTGATCACCGGCAATGACCGGGCGTCTGAAAAGAAAACATTTACGTTCACTTTGAAAGCGTTGGATGTGGAGGCTGACGGTTATCAGATGCCGGATGAAGATGGGCTGACGGTAACGGTTACAGACGAGGGGACCGTAACTTTTGGTGAGATCGAATTTATGAAACCCGGCGTATACCGTTTCCAGATCGAGGAGACACCGGATAGTGAGAATGGCTACACCTATGATACGGGCAGCGATGAGAATATTTGGACCCTGGCGGTCACTGTCGCGGTTATCGGCAATAAGCTGGCGGTTAAGAATGTCACATACCAGCGCGGCGGAATGAGGGATGAGGGCTTCTCGTTCGTGATGCCCGGTAAATCGGAAGCGTTCCCCCAGGCAACATTTGTGAACCATTACGAACTGAAACCCGTTTCCGATACCCAGAGCGTGAAAAAGACGGTCGAGGGCGATGTGCGGCCGGAGAGGACGGACGCGAACGGAGAGACTTACAGACTGTTAAAGACGTTTGAGTTTACGCGGGAGCTGAAAGAGTATCCGGATCTGACGGTAGCTGCGATCAAGGATGGCGAGGTCGTGAGAGTGCTTCCTGAGGGCGCGGACGACCATAAGACCGATGTGATCACGGTAACGGATGAGGGCGAAGCGACATTCCCGGAGTATACGTTCAGGGCAGCAGGCACCTACGTCTTCGAGATTAAGGAGACAAACAGCGCTGCAAATGGCTACACCTACGACGGCACGGTCTGGACCGTCACCTATACGGTAGAAGACATTGACAGCGTCCTGACGATCACAAAGATCGAGAAGACCAGTACGGGCGAGGATGCGGATGAGACGTTTGCGGATATTCAGATCACGGCAGAGAATAAAGAGGACCGCGGCAAGGTCAACCTGGAGATCCCGTTCACCAATGATTACCGTGTGACGGAAGTCAAGCTGGATCCGAGCATCACGAAGCATGTGGTCGGAGACATCCCGGAGGGCGCGTCCCATACGTTCCTGTTCAAGCTGACTTCCAAGGACGCGTCGCAGGACGAGGTCGCGGTGCTGCCTGAGAACAACCAGATCGCGCTGACGATCTCCGGTACGGGAGAGAAAGAAGTGACGGGATCGTTCGACCCGATCACGTTCAAACAGGCCGGAACGTATTACTTCCAGATCGCGGAAGTGGACGACAGCAAGATCCCCGGCTACACCTACGATACGCCGTATGAGATCACGATTGTGGTAACGGATATTGACAGCCAGCTGACGGTAACGAAGATCACGACCGAGAAAGACGGCCAGGTGGTTTCCGAGCAGATCGAAGATCTCGACAAGGTCGTGGAGATCGACGATACACTCCAGCTGTCGAGAGTATTTACGAACACCTACACCACCCAGAGCACCGGTTACGCCCCGGTTGTCCGGAAGACCATCACCGGCGCGCCGACTGCGGATGAGACGTTCACGTTCACGATCGCGGCGAACAGCAGCAATGGCAGCGGCGTGACGATGCCTGCGGATACCACGGTAACGGTCGTGGGCGAGGGCGAGGAGAAGTTCGACGACATCACCTTTAACAAGGCGGGAACCTATAACTTCACCATCACCGAGGAAGCCGGGACCAACCTGGATTACGTCTATGACGAGACCAGCTGGAACCTGGAAGTGACGGTCGAGGACCATGACAGCCAGCTGACGGTGACGAAGACCGAGTACACGCCGAACTCGCCGGATGTGGAGGCGAGCAATGACGCGGCGGCGTTCAACAACACGTACGCGCCGAGCGTAGGCTACGCGCCGGGCGTGGTGAAGACGATCACCGGCACACCGGAAGAGGATGAGACGTTCACGTTCCGGATGGAGCTGTCGCAGGAGTACGGAACGGATGTGACGATGCCTGCGGAGAACACCGTAACAGTCGTGGGCGAGGGAACGGAGAGCTTTAAGGAGATCGCGTTCCACAAGGCAGGAAGCTATGAGATCACGATCGTAGAGGAAGCGGGAAGCAACCTGGACTACGATTACGACGAGACGCGCTGGACGCTGACAGTGAACGTCGAGGAGCAGAACGGAAAACTGGTAGTGACGGGAACGAGCTACGTAGCCGACACGCCGGATGTGGAAGCGAGGAACGACGCGGCGGCGTTCAACAACCGGTATTCGGATGAGGGCGATACGGACGCGGATGCTGACACTGACACGGATTCAGATGCAGATACAGATTCGGACGCAGATGCCGATGCTGACGCCGACGCGGATGCTGACGCCGACGCAGATGCGGATGCCGACGCTGACGCGGATGCCGACGCTGACGCAGATGCAGATGCAGATGCGGACGCCGATGCCGATGCCGACGCGGATGCTGACGCTGATGCCGATGCCGACGCAGATGCAGACGACGACACGACCACACCGCTGTTAGAGGTGCCGGAAGAGCCGGTACCGCTGGCGGATATCCCGGAGGATGCAGTACCGCTGGCGAACGTCCCGACGGATACGACGAGGCTGTTTGAGATCCCGGACGACGATGTGCCGTTAGCGGCGGCGGTGCCGAAGACGAGCGATCCGTTCAACGCGGCGCTGTGGGTAGGCATGCTGCTGATCTCGGCGGCCGGGATGGTCGGCCTGGGAGCGCTCGACAAGAAGAAAAAGAAAAACGATGAAGCGTAATAACATCGCGGAAAAAGAATAGCGGTTCCATAGAGACGAAGATGGGGCGCGCGGCAGGCCGGAGACGGCAGGCCGCGCGTCTCGTTTGTTTGCGTGGAAATTCGTTGTTTTTCGCCGGATATTGACAAAGTTGTAAACGGTGCAAAACAAGCCTATGGTAAAAAAGCAGCGGTCACTTCTGACCTCTATTGTCTCAGTGACCGCTACTTTTTAACTGTATTCACTTTCAGGCTTTCCGGCAGGCTATCCGACCACGGTACGATCGTTTTCAGGTATTCTTCCGTGATCTCTCCCTCATGCTCCAGCATCTCCTCCATCACGTACTTCAGATAATCATACACTTTCAGGCCGTTCGCCTTTGCTGTCTCCGTCATACTGTACCGTTTACAAATGATATAATTGGAGCCATCGAACAAAACGTCGCGGCGGGGAACATATCGGCGACGGAGGGTCAGACGCTCCGTGAACTGAGCCTGCGGCTGTACCATCACATTTATCGGAGGTATGAAGAGATGGAGAAAGAGGGAGTGAACCAGGCGGTAGAGGACGCGCTGATCCTGGACATCGACATTGCGCTGGCGGAGGAGAGGAAGAAGTGGAAAGCGGTGACGGCGGGATACGAGACGGCGCTGGCGGAGAAAGAGGCGGAGATCACAAAGAGAGAGGCGGAGATCACGGAGAAAAACGCGGAGATCGAAAATCTGAAAGCGCGACTCCGTGAACTGGAGAAAGGAACGGGAACTATTTAAAAAAATTTTTAAATGCTGTTGACAGAACAGCGCGGACGTGTTACAATCTATTTAAATAAAATTTTAAATACCTGACAGGGGAAGCATCGATGGCGGTTTCGGAGATCCTGGCGGCGCTGGCGGATGAGACGCGGCGGGCCATATTGAGCAAACTGAAAGAGGGAACGATCAGTTCCGGAGATCTGGCGGCGGCGCTGCATTTGTCGCCGCAGGCGCTGTCGTACCATTTGTCGAGGTTGAAAAAGGCGGATCTGATCTATGAGACGCGTTATAAAAATTTTATTTATTATGAACTGAACCTGTCCGTGCTGGACGAAGCAATCCTGTGGCTGTCGGAGCTGCGGCGAGAGGAACGGCCGGAGGGATCGCGCGGAGCGGACGGGGACGTATTGGCAGGCGGACCGCGGCCGGGCGCGGTAGAAGGAGAGTGAGATGAAGAAGCAAAAGATGATCTGCCTGGTGCTGATGTTCCTGCCGCTGGCGGTGACCGTGTTTCTGATCGGATTTTTGCCGGATCAGATACCGCTCCATTACGGATTTGACGGCCAGGCGGACCGGTGGGGCAGCAAGTACGAATCTTTCATTTTTCCGGTGACGACGATTCTGATGGGACTTTTTATGCTGTGGATGTCCCGGATCGCGGCGCGGCAGGAGAAAAACGGGGAGAATAACGCCCGTGTGGTCCTGCTGACCGGAATATTGCTGCTTGTATGGTTTAACGTGATGAACGGGTATACTTTATACACATCGTTTCTCAAGGTCGAGGATCTGTCGGCGGTGAAACTGGATATGAACTCGCTCGTCTGCCTGTTTACGGGGCTGATTCTGGTCCTTGTGGGCAATGTGATGCCGAAGCTGCGGATGAATTCGCTGATCGGGCTGCGGACTTCCTGGAGCATGAAGAACGAGACGGTATGGAAAAAAAGCCAGCGGTTCGGCGGGATATCGTTTATCGTATCCGGCGTCCTGATGATAGTCGCGGGAATATGGATCCGCGGTATGGCGGGCATATTGTGGATGCTGGCGATATTGATTGCCGATGTGATCGTCTGCGTGTATTATACGTACCGGGCGGCGCGTGCGGATGGGTGAGACAGTTTACGGGAGAATGGAACAGCGAAAAGGATCGGTATAGAAGAAAGAGAAAGAGCCCGCGCCGGATGCGAAAATGTCCGGCGCGGGCCGCTCTGTCCTTACTTCCAAACTTCGATCGCCGACGTAAGCTGCTCCAGCCAGGTGTCTCCGTTGGCGCGCAGGGTGGAGAGATCGTTGAGGATGACGGAGCGGATGCGCAGCTTGGCACGGGTGCCGTCCGGGTCGAGGGGACTCAGCAGGGAGCTGACGTCGTTGAGGGTGTAGAACCGGCCGCCGGCCTCGCCCAGATAGAGCATCTCATGGCCGGGGAACTGCAGGATGGCGCCCGGCGTCAGCGTCCGCAGGAAAGCTTCTTTCGCCGCCGTGTCCATGGAGGCCAGAGATGTGATCTGTACCGGCATGGCGGACTGCCATGTGGTATTGCGTGGGATGTTCAGGCCGAAGCAGCGGTACACGTCCCTGACGTAGGAGGAGCAGTCCTGGGAATCCAGCATACCGCCCCAGCCGTAACGGTTTCCGAGGGATTTGAACGCCTGATCCAGAATATTACCGCTGGTAAACGGCAGATACCCGACGCTGACGTCCCGGTTGGCGGGAATCAGGGCCAGCCGCTGGACGAAAGTGCCGTCTTCGGCCCGCTGCGGCAGTTTGACGACATAATTGTACCAGGACATACGGTCGTTCACGAGAGTGTCGGGCTTGCTGACGAGCTCCAGCACCGTTCCCATGGATAACATTTTCTGGGAAGACTCCGGATAAGCCAGGCTGCCCTCCAGCCGGACCTTTTCGCCGGTCACGACCAGCACCTGGGACATATTCTGCGCGTCCAGCCATTCTGCTTTGCTCTGGCAGACCGCGACGTCTTCCGCCGGGACCCAGCCGGGGCAGACGGCGCTGCGGACATAGGCGTATTTGCCGTCGGCGGTGAAGAAATAGACGGCCAGCGGTTCATTGACATAAACGGAAGAACTGGCCAGATCGTCCCATTCGGGATCGTCGGGGCTGTCGGAAAGCGCGTCCCCGTAGGGATGGGCTTTCATCAGCGTATGATTGACCGCGAAGCCGTACTGCAGAGGCATATCTGCCCAGACGGCCGCATCGCGGATATTGGCGCGGATCGCTTCGTAATATTCTTCCGGTACCGGCTGGCCGTTCAGGTAGAGTCCGGACGGGGAGGTGAAAGCGGCCATGGCCGCCGTAAGGGCCGGCCCATCGAATGTCTCCGGCAGCGCTGCCAGATCTGTGACATTGGCGGCGGGCGTTTCCGCGATGCGCTGGTTGAGCTGCGAGATCTGGTCGGGAGTCAGCAGCAGATCGTCCGAGGCATCAAAAAGCGCGTTCCAGTAACCGGCCTCGCACATGGGGCTGGTTACGTAAGGGGCGAACGAAAAGCCCATGTCCAGGACTTCGGTTTCCACGCCCTCGGAGACCAGCGCGCCGCTGGAGTCGAAGTGACAGGGGACGCCGTTGATCTGGACGTCGCCTGTGACCATGCGGCCGCTGTCTTCCATATAATACCATGCGTCCTTGTAGTTCAGCCAGCCGGTATACATATACCCGTGGCCGTCCATATAGTAATAATCTGTGCCGTCTAAGACCCACTGCCCCGCGGCGTAAGCGCCGTTATCGTCCAGATATTTCCAATCCGTTCCCTCCTGGACCCAGGTCCCCGCATAAGAGGGGAAGCACAATATGGTTCCGCACAAGGCGGCCGCCAGCAAGATATTCCATTTTTTCATGTTCGAGATCGTCTCCTATAAAAAATATTTTCCTAAATTATACAAAAGAATCCGTCCGTCTGCAACGGAAAAATCACCCAGAACAGGAATGTTTGCTATTCCGTGCGGAGCGGTCCGGGCCGGGAAATGGCATCCGGGGCGTTCGGGAGAATAAAAAAATGGATGGACATACGTTCCGCCATGAAGTATACTAGGACATAGCGGGCATTGAGCCGGCAAAAGATCAAAAACGGAATGGAGATGTTTTTACATGGCAAAGAATCATTCGCTGAAAGTGTATTGTATATGCGCGGTATGCGCCGTGGCCGTGGTTCTGGTAGCCGCGGGTATCTGGGCGGTTTCGAGGAGAGAAACGAACCGGGCGGAAGAAAGTACGGGCGAATCTGCGCCGGCCGCGGAAGAGGGCGTGAAGATCTACGCGGATATCGAGATCGAAAATTACGGTACGGTCACGGTGCTGCTGGATCCGGTCGCGGCGCCGGTCACGGTGGAGAATTTTGTGCTGCTGGCCGAGAGCGGTTTTTACGACGGGCTTACGTTCCACCGCATCATCGACGGTTTTATGATGCAGGGCGGCGACCCGGAGGGGACCGGGCTGGGAGGCTCCGAGACGACGATCGTGGGAGAATTTTCGGATAACGGGTATGACAATCCATTGTCCCATACCAGGGGCGCGATCTCCATGGCGCGTTCCCGCAGCTATAACAGCGCCAGCTCCCAGTTCTTCATCGTACAGTCCGACAGTCCGCATCTGGACGGGCAGTACGCCGCGTTCGGTTACGTGACCGAGGGAATGGAGATCGTGGACCAGATCTGCAAGGACGCGGAGCCGACCGACGGCAATGGGAGCATCGCGCCGGAGGACCAGCCGGTGATCACGTCGATCACGATCCGGCGGGAAGAGGCGGCCGGGGAGTAACGCAAAGCGGCGGCTGGTTCTGCGCGCGGCGGAAGCGTTTGAAGAAAGTGCGCGGGCCGGTACGGTGTTAGTTGGGAAGAATACAATGACGAGCTTTTGAATACAGCTGGGAAAGGAAGCGTGAAAGTATGATCATTCAGAGTACCCGCGTCT
Organism: uncultured Lachnospiraceae bacterium; assembly: GCA_947628025.1. Taxonomy (GTDB): domain Bacteria; phylum Bacillota; class Clostridia; order Lachnospirales; family Lachnospiraceae; genus UBA3402. The sequence continues at coordinate 31,659 of CANQYH010000004.1, forward strand.
GGCAGGCGGGACAATTTATGGCGGCGCAGCTGGAAGTGCAGCAGGGGCGCATCGAGGCGGTATATGCGTATGGGGCGAAACAGGCGGATGAGGATTACGGCGACCGGCGCATCGTGCCTGGTTTTATCGATGTGCATACCCATGGGGCCTATGGGTTTGATACCAATGATGGAGAGCCGGAGGGACTGCGTGAGTGGATGCGCCGGATCCACTCACGCAGT